>CANRFN010000001.1 GCA_947629915.1 uncultured Oscillospiraceae bacterium
GCCATGAAAAAACAGCCCCGGGCATACCGAGGCTGTCTCTGTATCAGGATAAAATGGAGCGGTCAGGACCAGGGGAGCTGATCCTGGAAAAAGGCCTTTTCCTCATCGTGGTAGGGAGATGGACTGGCAAAGGAGGCGATGCGGGACAGCACCGGGAAGACCGTGGAGCGCTTGGCGAGCATCTTGATGAACACATCGGTAAAGCGCCGCACTTTTTCCTGTTCAATCCCGGAGCGCTGGGCGAGCTCCTCTACCAACTCCTCCCGGGTCATGTACTGGTGCGAGTGTAAGTCCGGCCCATGGCCTTTGACACGGGCTGCCTTCTCCTCCTGGGTACTGGAGGTGTTCGCCTCCACGATGATGGTTTCCTCTGCACGGGCCTCATTCTTGGGCTCTTTCAATGCGGTCTACCCCTCTCAGCCGGCGATGCCGGTTCGGATTCGTTGTTGCCGTTCTAGCCGAAATCAGACATTTTGCGCCTCTGGCACACCAGAGCACGCTCTTTCAGAATTCCCCTGTATCATACACCATTTGAAGAAAAAGTGAATCAAAAATACTTCGGCATTTCGAACAAACTTTTCCAGCTTTCATGGAAGGGAGTGAAATGGACGTTTGTGCAGGAAAAGCACACAAAATCACAAGTTCGCTGGAAATAAATCCATAAAATTCCTTCCCTATCCCTGGTCTCAACCCCAGATGTTGGGGATAGAACGCCGATGAATCGATTTTTTTCGGCAATTTCACCAAAGGAAATGAGCCTGTCTGTGCAAAATGGTCTCCTGCCGCCTTCAGAACGGTTCCAACTCCTGTTTTGAAGAAAATCCTTGTTACGGCCACTTCTGTTGTATACAGCCTGCTCCCTGGCGCATGCTCTGCCTGGAATGCCTTTCTTTCCGGTAGAAGAACTTGTACGGTGTGTGTGGTAACCTGTCAAGGGTGGCGGAATACTGATTTTCAGTGTGTTTCCACCGATTCACCCGGACTTTTGGAACCATTCAGGCCCTGTAGGGCTGCCTGGCGCACGTGTTCCTGATTGGGAGAGACAAGCGCCCCGCCGGGACCCGGCGGGGCGCTCATGGGGAAAAACAGTCAGAAGGACTCGTTGCGGAGGTCTTCCGCCAGGTTGGCGTGCTGCACTTTGCGGGAGGCGTAGGCCATGGAGGCAAAGACCACCAGGAACACACTGCCCACGGCGATCACCACGGCCTGCCACGGGATATAGAAGCTGACCACCACCACTCGGGAGACGATCCGCCAGATCACATAGGTCATGAGAACCGCGGCCGGAAGTCCCCACAGCAGTCCCCGCAGACCGTAGACCAGGCACTCGTAGTGGAGCATCTGCCGGAAGCCCTTCTGGGAGAGGCCCACGGAGCGGAGCATGGCAAACTCCCGCCGCCGGAGGTTCACGTTGGTGGAGATGGTGTTGAACACATTGGCCGCCGCGATGAGGGAGATCAGCACGATGAAGCCGTACGCGAAGACCCGCACCACCGTGGCGAGGGATCTGGGCATCTGGGAGTCCGCGTCCAGGTAGTCCCCGGAGAGCTGCAGGGCATCCGCCAACGCCACCAGATCCTGTCCGGCGCTGGCGCTCTCCACCAGGAACTCATAGTCGAAGACGGCGTCTGCGGTGCGCTCCTCTCCCAGGACCACACTTATCCGGGACAGCGGCAGGAAAAGGATCGGGTCCGTGGTGGCAAAGGCGAAGGGGACCTTCTCCACCGCCGCCCGGATCGTATAGAACGTGCTGGTGGTGGCCTCTGCCTTGGGGAGGATCATGGCCTGGCTGCGGTCCAGATCCTCCGGGGTGAATCCGTGCTCGTGCTCCTCGTAGAACTGGTCCAGATAGTCCTGGGGATAGTAGAGGTAGGACGTGGTGTCGGTGGCGCTGTCGTACTGCTCATCGTACTGCACATAGCCGGGATAGTCCTTGACGAAGATCACCTCCACCTCCTGGGGGAATGCGCTGTCCCGCAGCACCTTCCAGCTGCCGTAGTGGCGCTGGTCGTTGGCGTCCGAGTAGGTGGTGGCGATGGTGTTGTACAGCACCGCCGCCGGGTGTTCCAGGTCCTGGTAGTCCGCCGGGTTCAGGCCGTTGTCCCGGCACATCTTCCAGAACACATCGTCCTGCAGGAACACGGTACGCAAGTTGGGGACCTGCACGTCTCCGGCCGCATTCTCATAGAGGCTGTACAGGAATCCCTGGTCCTCCGCATCCAGGACCTCCTGGGTGTACGCGTCCTTGGGGAAGGCGTTCCCCGTGTTGGTGCTGACAAAATAGAGCCCGTTCTCTACCCCGTCTTTCTCCATAAAAGCGGCAAAGGTCTGTTCCGGGTCCTCCCGCGGCAGGTCTGGGTCCGGGTACCGGCCGATCACCCGCACATCGGACTGGGAGTCCCCCATGATCATGGTATCGATGGTGTCTGTGAGGTAGGAGCAGAAGGAGAAGGCGGACACAAAGAGGGCCACGCTGAGAAAGAGGGACATCACCGTTGCCCTCCGGCGCCTGCGGTCCCGGCGGAAGCTCTTGGCCGCCATCAGGCCGGGGAATCCGAACAGCTTCTGGATCAGCGGGGACACCTTCACATCTTTGGCCGCGATCCTGGCACTGCCGTTTTGCCGGATCGCCTGGATGGCGTTCATACGCACCGCCTTCCGGGCGGGCAGCCAGGCGGAGAGCAGCACCGTGACAAGGCAGATCCCGGAGGCCAGAAGCAGCAGTCCCGGGTGGGGGATGAGGCCGATCCGGGTGGAGAGGCCGCTGTAGTACATCAGGTTTGCAAAGGTGTCCCGCAGCAGATACAGGGTGACGCCGATGCCGGTGCAGCCGATGAGAAGCCCCAATGGGATGCCCACTACACAGAGCATGGCTGCCTCGGTGAGGACGGTAAAGCGAAGCTGCTTTGCCGTGGCGCCGATGGATTTCAGGATGCCGAACTGGTGAATCCGCTCCGCCACCGAGATGGAGAAGGCGTTGTAGATGAGGGCGATGGAGCCGAAGGCCACGAGAAATACCAGCACCCCCACGAGGCCGTACAGCATCACCATCAGCCCCGGGGCCACCACCCCGTACAGCCGCAGTAGATTGCCGTGGCTGTATGTCTGCATGTCCTGGGGCAGGGACTGGGTGAAGGCATCGTACTTGCTGGGATTTTTCAGGGTGAAGAACAGCCGGTAATAGCCGGTGCCCTCCCCGCCCACCAGGAAAAAGTAGTTGGCGGAGACGCCGGACATGATGCCGAAGGCAAAGCCATCGTAGAAGCCGGTAACCGTGAAAGTCTTGTCCACGGTGTCCTGGATCAGCTCCGCAGAATCGCCATAGGTCCACTCGTGGTCCTCCAGCTCCCTGCCGCTGTTGTCCACCCGCCGGCCCACCGCCAGGGTGATGGTGCTCCCCAAGGGATAGGCATTTGTCAGGGAACCGTAGTTGGGAAGGGCGATCTCCTCCGCCGTCTCCGGCATGCGCCCCTGGAGAAACCGGAGGCTGGTCATGTCTTCAAAGCCATCTCCCACGGCGGCGAGAAATGCGGTGTTGTCCCACAGCATGGCCCAGCCGGCGCCCTGATACCAGCTGGACGCATCCATCTCAGACCGGGCCTGGAGGGACTGCATCTCCTCCCTGCTGTGTACCTCGATGATGCCGTTGTATTTGCCTTCGTTCTCCGCCATGGCCCGCCGGAGGTAGGTGAGGCCGCTGTATGCCCCCTCGATCACCGCGGTGAAGAGGGACATGGACAGCACAATGCCGATGATGGTCACCAAGGTCCGGGTGGGGCTGCGCTTCAGGCTCTGAGAGGCATATCGCGTGAATACCTTCATCTCCCTGCCTCCCGGATGCGCTCCTCCCGGACAATCTTGCCGTCTTCGATGGCCAGGATCCGGTCTGCCTGCAGGGCGATGGACTCATCGTGGGTGATCACCACCAGGGTCTGGTTGTACTTCCGGTTGGACTCCTTCAGAAGCTGTACGATCTCCGCGCTGTTGCGGGAGTCCAGGTTGCCGGTGGGCTCATCTGCCAGCACTACGGTGGGGGCATTCATCAGGGCACGGCCGATGGACACCCGCTGCTGCTGGCCGCCGCTCAGCTGACTGGGCAGGTTGTGCTGCCGGTCTTTCAGCCCCAGCACATCCAGCAGCTCCTCCAGCCGCCTCTGGTTCACCCGCCGCCCGTCCATGAGCACGGGGAGCGTCATGTTCTCCACCACGTCCAGCACCGGGATCAGGTTGTAGAACTGGTAGATGAGGCCCACCTGCCGGCGGCGGAAGATGGCCAGCTTCTCCTCGTTCTGGGCGTATACGTCCTCCCCGTTCACCCACACCTTGCCAGAGGTGGGCCGGTCCACCCCGCCCACCACATGGAGCAGCGTGGACTTGCCGGAGCCGGACGGGCCGATCACCGCCACAAACTCTCCCTGCTCCACAGAGAAAGAGACGCCGTCTAATGCGCGGACCTCGCTCTCCCCCTTGCCGTATACCTTTACCAGGTTCTCCACCCGTAGAATTTCCAATGGGATTCCCTCCTCAGGATTGTTTCCCCCACAGGATACCCCCGCAAAGTGACACTTCGGTGACAGCCTCACCCAAAAAGATGCACAAAGTGCAACTGAAATCCAGCGACACTTTGTGCACCTTATCATTTTGCTCAGATCACACTCTTGTAGAACCGCAGGACGAACCGGGCGCCGCCCTCCGGGGCGTTTTCCGCGGTGAGGGTGCCGCCCTGCTCCGAGACGATGCTCCGGGCCAGGGCCAGCCCGATGCCCACGCTCTCCGGGGCGGCGTTCTTGCCCCGGTAAAAGCGCTCAAAGAGATGGGGGATGTCCTCCGGGAGAAAGCCCTCCCCGGTATCCTGCACCGTGAGCTCGGTGTAGAGGGCGTTGTCTGTGCAGCAGACAGACACCGTGCCCCCCGCCGGGGTGTGCTCCATGCAGTTTTTCAAAAGGTTCCCGATGGCCTCCGTGGTCCAGGCGGGGTCGGTGTGGAGAGATGCATCGCCGAGTTGCAGCTGTAGGGTCTGCCCCCGGAGCTCCATGGGGATGGCCAGGGGATCGGACGCCCGCCGTACGAGATCGGATACCGCAACCCGCTCCTGGCGGAAGGTCACGGTGCTGGCATCGATCTTGCTCATCTTCAGAAGGGCCTCGGTGAGCCACTCCATCCGCTGCAGCTGCCGCCGCACCACCCGGGTGTGGGCCAGCCGCCGCTCGAACGTCAGGTCCTCCTCTGCCAGAAGAGCGGTCTGCAGGGTGAGGGCCGTGAGGGGCGTGCGGAACTGGTGGAAGATGTCCTCCATGGCCTGGGCCAGCTTTTTCTTGTCCTCCTGGGCCTGGGCGGTCTGCTCCTGCATGCGGACGGTGAGCTTTCGAATCTCGCTCTGCAGGATGGAGAGCTCCCCCTCCGCACTCTCCGCGATGAGGGCGGTGCGCTGACCGAAGAGAATGGCATCGATCTCAGAGGCCAGCTGCTCCATGGCCCGGTACCGCCGGGCGGCCTGATAGAGGTGGAGGGCGGTGAGAGCGGCCCCCAGAAGGAGGAGAAGCAGGCCGGCTGTGGGGTGCCATACCGCCCCCGCAATGGCAAAGAGAACCACGATGGCGAGATAGCCAATCGTCTCCTGCCGGAGCTCCCTGTTGCGCAGCAACGCTCTCATCTCAGTCCACCCGGTATCCCAGACCCCGGACCGTCTTGATGATGGCGGGGTTGCGGGGGTCGTCCTCCAGCTTCTCCCGGAGCCGTTTGATGTAGACGGTGAGGGTGTTGTCGTTCACAAAGTCGCTGTCTATATCCCAGAGCTCCTCCAGCAGCTGGTTGCGGGTGCGAAGGGTGCCCCGCCGGGAGACCAGTGCGCTGAGAAGGCGAAATTCCAGGGCAGACAGCGGCACCTCCTGTCCCCCTTTGGAGACGGTGCCCCGCTCCGGGTCCAGCCGCACATTGCCCGGCAGCTCCACCGCGGCGTTCCGCCCGTGGCGGCGCAGCACACTGCGCATCCGGGACACCAGCTCCCGGGGCCGGAAGGGCTTGGAGATGTAGTCATCGGCGCCCATGTCCAGGCCGGCCACCACGCTGTTCTCATCGGCGGAGGCGGTGAGAAAGATCACGGGGACGCCCCGCTGTCTGGCCAAGGTACAGACCCCAAAGCCGCTGCCGTCCTGCAGGGCCAGGTCGATGAGGGCGAGGTCAAAGGACTGCTCCTGCAGCAACCTGTCCGCAGCCCGCTCCCCCGGGGCGGAGACGGTCTCCCAGCCCTCCCCCGCCAGATACTCCGTCAGGGCTGATACGATGGCGCTGTCGTCCTCTGTGAGCAAAACCCGCGGCATGGCACTTTTTCTCCTCTCCGCATCCGCATTTGGGATGGCATCTATGACTTGGCACTGGACGCAGATGCCGCATCCAGTGCCAATGGGGTTCGGGCTATTGTGAAATCAGTCCTCGAAGTCGAAGACGCCCTGGTTCCGCTCCTTGAAGAGCTGGTACACCTTTTCCTCCAGGGCCTCGTCCTCCAGATCCTCGTAGAGGTCGTAGTCCTCGTCCTCGGGGTCGGTTACGCAGCGGACGATCAGCACGCCCTCTTCCTCCGCGTCTTCTCCCTCCAGGGGCAGAAGCACCGCATAGTCCACGTCATCCATGGTGACGAGGTCCAGATACAGGTAGTCTGCGGGGCCGTCCTCGCTCTCCAGGGTGATGACATCGAAGCCCTCGCCATCGTTGGTGGTCTCGATCTCAATCTCGTCCTCGGTGGGGTTGTTGTTGCGCTGGTCTTCCATAACAATCTCCTTCCTGTGCATGTGGTGGAATCTAAAACAGGCCTTTTGCCGCCGCGCTCAGGGCTTTTGGCCCTGCTGCATGGCGGCCCGGGCCTTGTTCAGAACTTTTTGGTAGGGCATCAGCATGCCCTCGGTCATCTTGCCGCCCATCTTCGCCTTCAGCCTGGGATTGGCCAACATGGCTCCAACGAGATACATGGCGCACATCTTGGGCCAGTGTTTCTGGGGGAAGTCATCGTACATCCCGTGGGCTTTGTAGAACTTGTGGTCTGCCCGCATCAATCCCTGCATCTCCCAGATCAGGTCCCGGAAGATCTTGCGGCCGCCCACGCCGTAGTAGTTGGCGGGCTGTTGGTACTGGTGGGTGATGGCGTAGAAGAGTTTGGCCGCCATGGCATCGATCTCCCCGTCCGGGTCCACCTCATCACAGGCGATGCCGGCGAGGTAATTGCCGCCCACCTGGGGCTCTGCCTCCAGCACCATCCGGAGGTTCTCCTCCCGGCTGAGATCGCCGGAGACCAGGTAGCCCATGGGCAGTCCCTCCGTGACGGTCCGGTGGCCGTTGCAGAACTGGCGGTCATCGTAGAGCTTGAACCGGTACCCCTTGGAGTGGTCCCGCACGGTGAAAGCCGTGACGATGGCCTGTCCCTTTTGGATCTTCTCCCGGAGCAGCTGGGTGAACCCGTCCTGGTAGATGCAGGTGCCGTCCACGGCGCAGTTGAAGCAGCCGAGGCAACCGCCCTGGATGGGAAAGTCCAGGATGTTCACCACGGTGGTCTTCAGGGGCATGGACGCACAGAAACGGTCGATCATGGCCTGCAGCTGGGTGTCCTCCGGCCCGCAGTCCGTCACCAGGATCACATTGCCGGTCTTGGCGGAGATAGATGTCGCCGGGGTGACAGGAACGTGCTTTGCCGGTGCGGGCGGGGCGCCCGGCGGGTCTGCGATGCCCTGCTCCGTCTTCCAGATGAGGGACGCGAAGAAGTCCCGGGCCTCCTTCTGGCCTTTGGCGGTGGTGAGGTCCTCCATGTCGGCGCTGAGCCCGTCCACAAACCGCATGCCCACCTCAGCGCAGTTGTCCCGGATGAACCGGTGGGCCGTGATATCGTAGAAGTGCTTGGAGGTGGACACCTGCGCACAGTACTTCCCCTGCACCGCCTCCGGGTGCGCCTTCATCAGCTCGATGAAGCGGTGCAGCTGGCTCGGCACCACAAAGGTGTACACCGGATAGCTGAAGAGCACCAGATCGGCTTTCTCCAGTGCGTCCAGCGCCTTGGTAAAGTCCTTTTCCAGGTAGCGGATCTGCGCCCCGGCGTGGAGATATTCAAACGTGTGCTCCGGGTGGAGAATCTCCCAGTAGAGCACGGTCTGGAGGGTGATGCTGTTCTTTCCTTTGGGGCTTCCGTTCACTACTAAAATGTGCATTCTCACGCGTCCTTCCACGGCAGGTTCGGATCCCTGCCTCCCCATAGTAGCGCATCGGCGGCGGTTTTTCAAGAGGATTTGTTAGCTGGTTCCGCCAAAATGTGTCCGCCCAGGGGAAACAGATTGCCCTGCCGTGCCGGTGTTTCTCCTTTTCCCTATTGATACAGCGCGGAGCCGCGCTATTTCGCTCCTGATCGGCCACTGTACTTTGCCCGCAGGAAAAAGTGTCTCCCCGGAAAAATGCATCTGGTATCCCGGCCCGCTTTGTGCTATCATCTCAAGCAGAACAGCAAGAAATGGAGTGATTTGCTATGCTGCAATGGCAAGTGACGGTGCAGACGGAAGATGGCCCCATCCGCCTGCAGGGACAGGTCGCCAACCCCAGACAGGGGGCCTGCCAGCCGGAGTGCAACCTTCCGGAGGGCACCCTCACCCGGGTGGCCGCCTACCTGCCCTGGTATGTGTCCCCCGAGGAGAAGATCTTCCAAAACGGCTACCAGACCTGGACCTTCTGCCCGGAGTACAGCACGGAGGACAAGATCCGGGGCCTCCACGGCGTGCCGGAGCCCATCATCCGCCAGTACGGCCTGGACCGGTACGGGGACTACCACTTTGTGGACTACCCCAACCAGGCAGGTGTCACCCACGGGTTCTCCTGGTGCACCTTCCGCAAGGGAGACAGGTTCCGGCTGATCGGCTCTCTGGATGAGACGGACGGCTACACCCTCTTCACGTACAACAGCAACATCGCGTTGCTCACCATCGAGCGGGACTGCGCCGGCATCTCCTGCAGCGGTCCTTTCCGCCCCTTCCGGCTCTGGTTTGCCGAGGGCACCCTGGATGAGGTCTACGACAGCTGGTTTGCCGCCATGGGAATTCCCAAGGCAGAGGCCAGACCCCTCGCCGGCTACTCCAGCTGGTATAACCGCTACGCCAACATCCTGGACGAGTCCATCCGGGCGGACCTGGCGGGCTGCCAGGGCATCCTGCAGCCGGGAGACCTCTTCCAGATCGATGACGGCTGGGAGCCGGCGGTGGGAGACTGGCTGGAGGCAGACGGGGACAAGTTTCCGGAGGGCATGCAGCCCCTGGCGGAGGCCATCCACAGCAGCGGCTACCTGGCAGGCCTGTG
Organism: uncultured Oscillospiraceae bacterium; assembly: GCA_947629915.1. Lineage (GTDB taxonomy): Bacteria > Bacillota > Clostridia > Oscillospirales > Oscillospiraceae > Enterenecus. Next base: position 9,325 of record CANRFN010000001.1, read on the forward strand.
GCTGGCGCCCTTTGTGTGTCAGAAGAGCTCGAAGATTGTCTCCGAGCACCCGGACTGGCTTCTGCAGGTGAACGGCGCCCCCTGGTCTCTGGGCTCCAACTGGGGCGGCTTCTACTCCCTGGATATAGACCACCCCGGGGTGCAGGACTACCTCCGGCAGGTCTTCCGTCGGGTGCTGGATGCGTGGGGCTTCGACCTCGTGAAGCTGGACTTCCTCTACGGCGCCGCCCCCTTCGGCACTTCTACGGAGAGCCGCGCCGGCCGTATGATCCGGGCCATGGACTTCCTCCGGGAGGTCTGCGGAGACAAGCTAATCCTGGGCTGCGGCGTGCCGGTGATGCCCGCCTTCGGCCGGGTGGACTACTGCCGCATCAGCTGCGATGTGAGCCTGGACTGGGACGACAAGCCCTACATGCGGGTGCTCCACCGGGAGCGGGTGTCCACGAAACAGGCCATCGGCAACACCATCAGCCGCCGGGCCCTGGACGGCAGGGCCTGGGGCAGCGACCCGGACGTGTTCTTCCTCCGGGACGAGAACCTCACCCTCACATACAGCGAAAAGCTGCTGCTGGCCCGGGTGAACGCCCTTCTGGGCACCGTCTTTCTCACCTCAGACAATCTGGCCAACTGGAATGAGGCCCAGAAGAGGGACTATCGGGAGATCCGGCACCTCTGCACCGCGGAGCACGTGCGGTGGGATCCCGCCATCAACTGCATCTGCTACACCCTGGACGGGGCGGAGCGCACCCTGCCAGTGCCGCCGGGAATTGCTTGATTAAAAAGGCTGTATAGGGATTTCCCTTGCCAGATATCAATTCTTGTACTGAGCAGAAGACCACTGCCTTTTTCCCCTCCATCCCATCAAAGCAGTCCCTGCACTCCTTCGAATGCAGGGACTGTTTTTTTCTCTATCGCGCTGTGCTCAGTGCTGCTCCACCAGGTTGTTCACCCAGCGGCGGCTGCGCAGCATCAGCGCACCGATCACCACTTTGATGAAGTTCAGCCCCTCCACCACAAAGTACATCTCCACCACCGGCATGGCGGTGAAGCGGCTCAGCAGGAAGGCCGCGGGGATGCTGATCACCCAGACGTAGCAGCTGTCGAAGAGGAAGGTGATGATGGTCTTGCCGCCGGAGCGGAGGGTGAAGTACGCGGAGTTGATGTAGGCGTTGATGGGGACCATGATGGCCGCCACCCGGAGCAGACGCACCGCCAGGGCTCGAACGGCATCGGTGGTGTTGTACAGCAGCGGGATCACCGGCGAGACGGTATACATCACGATGCCCACGCCTACGCTCATCGCCACGGCGAAGGCGATGAGCTTCCGGTCCTCGTCCACGGCCCGCTCCAGATCCCCTGCCCCCAGGTGCTGGCCCACGATGATGGACACGGTGGTGCCCATGGCCAGGAAGGAGCAGAAGAACAGGTTGGATGCCGTGGTGGAGATGTTGAAGGCGGAGACCACCTCCAGGCCCCGGAGGGAGTAGCACTGGTTGAGCACCGCCATGCCGCCGGACCACAGGACCTCGTTGGCGAGAAGCGGCGCTCCCATGATCGCCGTCTGTCTGGTGAGGGCCATGGGAACCCGCAGGGTGCGCCAGACGCCCTCGATGTAGGGGCATCGCTTTGTGTGAAGATGGGTCCAGATCACCACGATCAGCATCTCCACAAACCGGGCGATCACCGTGGCGATGGCGGCGCCCACCACCCCTAACGTGGGAAAGCCGAACTTGCCAAAGATGAGGAGATAGTTCAGGCAGAGGTTCACCAGGGTGGCCACCACGCCGGCTGTCATGGGAAGGGCGGTCTCCCCTGTCTCCCGGAGGGTGCTGGCGTAGATCTGGCCGAAGGCGAAGGGGGCCATCTGCCAGAGCATCACCGCCAGGTAGTCTTTGCCGTACTGGAAGGTGGCCTCTAAGTCCAGGGACTCCTCCCCCTCGTGGAGAAAGAGCCGGATCAGCGGCCCGCCTGCGGTGAGGAAGATGGCCAGGAACAGCACCACCGAGGCCACCGCCATGAAGAGCTTCAGCCGCATGGTGTCCCGGACGCCCTTGGGATCCCCCTTGCCGTGGAACTGGGCGGTGAAGATCCCGGCGCCGGCAAGGCCGCCGAAGATGCAGAGGTTGAACACGAACAGCAGCTGGTTCACAATGGCCACGCCGGACATCTGCTCGGTTCCCACCCGGCCCACCATCACGTTGTCCAAAAGGCTCACGAAGTTGGTGATCACGTTCTGCAGCAGCACCGGCAGCATGACCGCAAACAGCCTGCGGTAAAAGGCCCGGTCTCCGATATATTTACTCCACCTGGACGGCATAGTGTATCTGCTCCTTTGCACGTTTCAGCCCGCACGGGCTAAGCCGGCGTATCTTAGCAGATTGGCGCCCGCTTTGCAAGCCTCAGATGGTACAAAGAAGCCGCCTTGGGTCCAATTTGTCCAAGATTTTTGGAACAAATAATTGGCACAACAGAGATGGAAGTTGCGCTTTCTTCCAAACTTCTTGATAAAACGACCAATTCTTATCCATGTTTCCCGAATCTCCCATTTTTGGGTTGACCGAAATGCGAAAATGGTGTAAAATCACAGTGTGCCGATATACCCCTGCGTCCCAATTTCAAGAGAAAAGGAGAGAGATCTATGGAGTCCATTTTTAAGCTGAAAGAAAATGGCACCAATGTGCGCACCGAGATCATGGCGGGTATTACAACCTTCATGACCATGGCGTACATCATCGCTCTGAATCCCAACCTGCTCACCAATTTTGATACCGGTTCACAGCTCTGGAACGGCGTCTTCATGGCCACATGCATCGCATCTTTTATCGGCATGGTGTGCATGGCATTCCTGGCCAACAAGCCGTTCGCTCTGGCCCCCGGCATGGGCCTGAACAGCTTCTTTGCCGTGGTAGTAGGCAACGTGGCCGCCATCACCGGCATGACCTACACCGCCTCGTACCAGGCCGCCCTGATCATCATCCTGATCGAGGGCATCGTGTTTGTCATCCTGTCCGTTCTGAACATCCGCGAGAAGATCGTGGACGCCATCCCCCTGGGTGTCCGCCTCGGCATCGGCCCCGGCATCGGCTTCATGCTGATGAACATCGGCTTCGGCTCCAACGCCGGCGTGTACTCTGAGACCGGCGGCCCGTTCTATGCCATGGCCAACTTCTTCGGCTCCCTCACCGCCAGCGTGGCCTCTGAGTCCATGGGCTCCGGCTATCCTCAGATGGTGCTCACCGTGGTCACCATGTTCGTGGGCCTCTTCGCCATCATCATCCTGGCCCACAAGGGCATCAAGGGCTCTGTGCTCCTGGGCATGCTCATCGCCTCCATCGTGTACTGGGTCGGCGAGGCCGCCTTCCTGCACACCAATCCCTTTGCCAGCCTTGCCACCGCCTCCTTCGTGCCCCCCTTCGGCGACATGGTTGAGACCACCCTCTTCAAGTTCAACTTCCAGGGCTTCGTGGACATCGGCTTCTTCACCGTGGTGACGCTGGTCATCACCTTCTGCATGATCGACATGTTCGACACCATCGGCACCCTGGTGGGCACCGCCAGCCGCGCCGGCATGCTGGACAAGGACGGCAATATGCCTGGCATGAAGAACGCCCTCCTCTCCGATGCCATCGGCACCGTGGCAGGCGCCTGCACCGGCACCTCCACCGTCACCACCTTTGTGGAGTCTGCCTCCGGCGTGGAGGCCGGCGGACGCACTGGCCTCACGGCTCTTGTCACCGGCATCCTGTTCCTGGTGTGCATCTTCCTGTCCCCCATCGCCGCCCTGATCCCCGCAGCCGCCACCTCCGCCGCCCTGATCTATGTGGGCATCCTGATGATCGGCGGGCTGAAGAACATCAACTTCGATGACATCACTCAGGTGGTCCCCGTCTCCATCATGCTGCTGGCCATGCCCATCTCCGGCTCCATCGGCCACGGCATCGGCCTTGCCATGATCGCCTACACCGTGATCAAGCTCTTCACCGGCCGGGCCAAAGAGATCTCCCCCCTCACCTATGTGATCTCCGCCATCTTCCTGGTGAAGTTCTTCCTGGTGGTGTGATCGCGCCGGCACCGCGTCTCACGTCATAACCCAACAAGCGGCCTGTCTCCTCTGTGCGGGAGGCAGGCCGCTTTTCTCATTGAACAGCGAAAACGGCCCGTTCGTAGAGCACATGCGCTCTACGAACGGGCCGTTTCTGTTATACAGTTCGTATTTTTCGGGCAAAGCGCCGTATCAAAAGTCTTTCATCGCAAGGCATTTTCTCATATTCCAGATAGGAATCACGCCTTGGCGCCGGTTTTGCTCAGCTCTCCGCCTCCGGGGCAGGCGGCCTGCGCACCAGCTCGCACACCAGGCGGCTGCCGTCCAGGATGCGGTCATAGTTGTCTGGCCGGTGGGGCACCAGACAGGCCTCGCAACTCTTGATGCCGCCGGCGGTATACCGATAATTGCCGCCGCAGTGCTCCCCCAGGGCATACAGAGGACAGTAGCAGAAGAGGCAGCTGAAGGTGGCCGGATCCGCGCCCTTGTGGCACGGGAAATAGGCGCAGTCCCGGTTCTGGAAGAAGCGGCTGCTGTTGGGGATGGTACAGGGGTGATCGCTCATGGGACTTCCCTCCTATGCTCTCCGCTGCAGGATCCGGTACACCAGATCCATGTGCATGCCCTTTCGGACGGTGTCCGCCAGAAGGTCAAACTGCTGCTCCCGGTAGGCCTCCCGGTCCACCGGCTGGACGTCCTGCAGGTTGATGCCTTTGCGGGCGGCCAGCGCGGTGAGCACCGTCTCGGCGATAGACGGCCCATCGAAAAGGCCGTGGAGCCAGGTGCCATACACATTCCCCTGACACTGGAGCGCCGGGTGGTCCCCTGCCCGGCCCATGTGGATCTCATAGCCCTGGTAGGCAAGGCCGTTGAGGCCGGAGAACATGCCGGAGACATCCTGGAACACGCCCTGGCGTTGGCTCTGTACTTTGTCCGCCGCAAAGACGGTATCCAGGTCCAGAAGGCCCATGCCCCGGAGCGCGGTGCCCGGCGCCGCCTCCACGCCCTCCGGATCCCGGATCTCACGGCCCAGCATCTGGTAGCCCCCGCAGATCCCGAGGATGGGCACATCCCTCGCCGCAAACTTGAGAATGGCCGCCTCCAGGCCGCTCTCTCGGAGCCACTTGAGATCTGCGATGGTGCTCTTGGTGCCGGGCAGCAGGATCAGGTCCGGCTCTCCCAGCTTCTTCACGCGGTCCACATAGCGGAGGGACACCTCGGCGCGATCCGCCAGCGGGCTGAAGTCTGTGAAGTTGGAGATCCGCGGGAGGCGTATCACCGCGATGTCCAATAGGCCCGGCGGGTTGTCCCCGGTGAGCCGATGGCTGAGGCTGTCCTCGTCATCGATGTCCAGGTGCATCCAGGGGATCAGCCCCGCCACCGGCACCTTGCAGAGGTCCTCCAGCATCTGTACCCCGGGCGCCAGGATGGCGGGATCGCCCCGAAACTTGTTGATCACAAGGCCTTTCACCCGGGCCCGCTCCTGGGGCCGCAGCAGGGACACCGTGCCGTAGAGCTGGGCAAACACGCCGCCGGGGTCGATGTCCCCCACCAGCAAGACCGGGGCGTCCACCGCCTCGGCAAGGCCCATATTCACGATGCCGTTGTCCCGGAGGTTGATCTCCGCCGGGCTGCCGGCGCCCTCGATCACGATGATGTCGTACTCCGCGGCCAGGCTCTCATATGCCTCCAGCACCTCCGGCAGAAAGTCCCGCTTTCTCCGGAAGTACTCCCAGGCCCGCATATTGCCGAGGGCTTTTCCCCGGACGATCACCTGGCTGCCCACGTCTGAGGTGGGCTTTAGGAGGATGGGGTTCATCCGCACATCCGGGGCGATGCCGGCGGCCTGGGCCTGCACCACCTGGGCCCGCCCCATCTCGCCCCCGTCTGCCGTCACAAAGGAGTTCAGGGACATGTTCTGGCTCTTGAAGGGCGCCACGCTGTAGCCGTCCTGGTGGAAGATCCGGCAGAGGGCCGCTGCAAGAATACTCTTGCCCACGTTGGACATGGTTCCCTGCACCATGATGTTCTGTGCCATGGCCGATTACTTCCCCTTCTTCAGCTTCTTCTCTTCCAGAACAGTGCGGATGGCGTCCAGTAGTTCCCCGTTCTCCTCAGGCTTCCGGACCGCGATGCGGCACCAGCCCCGCTTCAGGCCAGGGAGATCGGAGCAGTCCCGCATCAGGATGCCCTTGGTGCGCACCTTCTCCTGCAGCCATGCCGGCCCCTGAAAGAGGATGAAGTTGCTCTGGGAGGGGATCACCTGCATGCCCAGAGCGGTGAGCTCCTGGGTGAGCCGCTGCCGCTCCGGCACGATGATCTCTCTGGCCTTGGCCGGCCAGGCGTTGTCCTTCAGGGCTGCCGTGGCCGCCGCCACCGCCAGGGTGGACACGCTCCAGGTGGGCTGGTCGTACATGATGTCTGTGGAGAGCCTGGGGTCTGTGGTGATGCCGTACCCAAAGCGCACCCCAGCGAGACCGTGGCTCTTGGTGAGGGCCCGCAGGACGTAGAGCTGAGGGCAAAGGCGAACGCTGAACAGGCTCTCACTGCGGCCGTCCGAGAGCTCCAAAAAGCTCTCATCGATCAGCAGGTGGCGGATCGTCTTCCCGCAGAGGCGCAGCAGGTTTTGAAACACCTGCTGATTCATCAGGGTGCCGGAGGGGTTGTTGGGGTTGCAGAGTACCACGGCCACGCCCTTTTGGCTCCGCAGGAAGTCCAGAAAGTCCGCCGAGATCTGAAACCCGTCCTCCTGCCGCATGGCGTACGGGATCACCGTCCGGCCGGCCGTGAGAGCGGCGGCCCGGTACTCGCTGAAGGTGGGCTCCGGGATCACCACCGGCACATCGCCGATGCAGCGGAACCAGCTGTAGAGCAGAGAGGTGGCCCCGTTTCCCACATTTACCTCCAGAGCGGAGAGGCCAACCTTCAAGCCGATGGATTCCCGCAGCTTACAGTACAGGGGTTCGGGATAGCTGTCCAGGGCGGCAGCGGCCTGCTGTATCGCCTGCAGTGCCGCCGGGCTGGTGCCCAGGGGATTGCAGTTGGTGGAGAAGTCCAGGCGAATCTTTCGCTTGTCTCCCACACCGCCATGGCGGGTACGGACAACGGCGAGGTCACGATATTGTTCTTGTTCCATTGGTTCATCAGGCTCCTTTTGAGATGAGAGTGAATACGGCAAAGCGGACAGCCACCAGCAGGATCAGGGCTAACCCTGCGGCCACGGTCTCCACCGCGCAGGTCCGGGGGATGTCCTCCAGCCGGATGGGGCGGCGGTCATCGCCGATGGTGGGCTTTTTGTGCAGCACCCCGTGGTACCAGGCGTCTCCCGCCAGCTGCACCCCCAGAAGGCCGGCACAGGCGGACTCCGTCTGGGCGGAGTTGGGGCTGGCGTGGCGGTATCGGTCCCGGAGGAAGATCCGCCAGCCGCTGCGGACGTCCAGGCTGAGAACCCCGCCCGCCGCCAGAAAGAGCAGCGCGGAGAGCCGGGCCGGGAGAAAGTTGAAGAGGTCGTCCATCCGGGCGGGCACCAGGCCGATATGGGTATAGGGCGGGTCCGTATAGCCCAGCATGGAATCCATGGTGTTCACCGCCTTGTAGAGAAAGCCCAGCGGCGCCCCGCCCAGGGCAAGGTACATCAACGGCGCCACCACCCCGTCTGCGGTGTTCTCCGCCACCGTCTCCACGGCGGCGCGGATGACCCCGTCCCGGTCCAGTTTGGCGGTGTCCCGGCCCACGATCATGGAGACCGCCTGCCGGGCGTCCTCCAGCGTGCCCTTCTTCAGGGCGGCGTGGACCTTCATGGCCTCTACCCTGAGGGACTTCACGGCCAAGATCTGCCAGCACATGACGCTCTCCACCAGCCACTGCAGCACCGGGTGCACCAGCCCGCAGCCGTAGAGCACCCCGGCGGGGATGAGCCAGCACTGCACGGCCATCCCAATCCAGAGCAGCAGACCGGCGCTCCGCTCCCCAGCCGGGGTCTTGGGGAAGCGCCTGCGGAGGCACTGCTCCAGATGGGCGATCTCCCAGCCCATGGCGGACACCGGATGGGGGATGAAATGGGGATCCCCGATGAGAAGATCCAGTACAAAGCCGGTGAGAATCGCGAGAACGGTTCGCATACACACCCCTCCCTGCAGGTTTTTCACCATTGTACCAAATTACACCATGTTTGTCCAGAAAAAAGGCCAGCTGCCAATCTTGCAAAGCAACCCCTGTCCTGCTATCATAGCGGGAGAACCGCACATCATCCAATACCAGGGGGTATGTTCTGTGTCCGCGCTTCTTCCCACAATAGATGAGGACTTCATAGATCCTCTGTCTGCAGACGCCATGGAGGCCGCCAGGAGACGGCAGGCGCAGCTGGCCAAGCCCCCGGGCAGCCTGGGCCGGCTGGAGGAGCTGAGCATTCAGCTGGCCGGCATCCGGGACACCCTGGATGTCACGGTGGACCGCAAGATGCTGCTGGTCTTTGCCGCAGATAACGGGGTGGTGTCCGAGGGCGTCTCCAGTGCCCCCCAGTCTGTCTCCCGGATCCAGGCGGACAATATCAGCATGTACCGCACCGGCGCCGGCGTGCTGGCCAGGCGTCTGGGGGTCCGGATTCGCGTCTGCGATGTGGGCCTGCGAGAGGACGCCAAAAGCCCGGATGTGGTGCCCGAAAAGATTGCCTGCGGAACCGGCAATATCGCCCTGGGCCCTGCCATGACAAGGGGTGAGGCAGAGGATGCCTTTTGGACGGGTTTGATGCAGGCCGGCATCGCCTGCACAGAGGCAGATGCCGTGGCCATCGGCGAGATGGGCATCGGCAACACCACCACCGCCTCGGCGGTGCTGGCAGCGCTTCTGGGTGTGGACCCAGAGGAGGTTACCGGGCGGGGCGGCGGACTCACAGACGACATGCTGCAGCACAAGATCCAGGTGATCCGCCAGGCGCTGGCGGTGAATCGGCCGGACCCTGAGGACCCGGTGGACGTGCTCTCCAAGGTGGGCGGATTGGATCTTGCTGCCATGTGCGGGGCCTTTCTGGGCTGTGCCCACTCCCGCAGGCCTGCCATCGTGGACGGATTTCCCTGCGCGGTGGCGGCCCTCTTGGCCATGCGGATCTGCCCTGCCGTCCGGGACTACATGATCCCCTCCCACGCCTCCGCGGAGCCCGGCTTCCGGCTGGCCATGGAGGCTTTGCATCTGAAACCCTTTCTCCACCTGGACATGCGGCTTGGCGAGGGCAGCGGTGCTCTGCTGGCCTTCCCCATTCTGGACGCCGCCTGTACCGTGCTGCGGGACATGGCCTCTTTTGACGATGCCGGCATCGATGACAGCTACCTCAACGAGATCCGGGCCCAGGAGGATCCCCTATGACCGTCTTTCTCGCAGGGGGCTCCAAGAGCGGCAAGTCTGATCTCGCGCAAAAGGTCGCATGCGCCCTGGCTGCCGGCGGTCCCCTCATCTACCTCGCCACCATGCACCCCACAGACGAGGAAGACCTGCTGCGGATCCAGCGGCACATCCAGCGGCGGGAGGGCTTGGGCTTTCAAACCATCGAGCGGGAGCGTAACCTCATGGACCTGGTGCCCCAGCTGCCCCGGGACGCCACCGTGCTGCTGGACAGCGTAACGGCCCTTTTCACCAACGAGCTCTTTCGCCCGGAGCTGCAGTGGGTGCCAGACCAAACGGCGGTATCCCGCTGCAGAGAGGGGCTGCTGGCCCTGGCAGATCGGGTACGGCACGCCGTCGTTGTCTCTGATCTCCTCTTTGGGGACGCCGCCCGGTACGATCCGGACACCGAGTGCTTCCGGCGGGGCTTGGGTGCCCTCAGCTGTATCCTGGCCGCCCGGGCGGACACCGTGGCGGAGGTCTGCTTTGGCCTTCCCACGGTCTGGAAGGGGGTACTGCCCGCATGAGACGCCTCATCACCGCCCTTGGCATGTGCCTCGGGATGTTCACCGCCCTCCCCCTGCCCAAACTGCCCTGGCGGGAGGACGCCCGGCCCTGGATGCCGCTGTTCCTCCCGGCAACCGGCCTGCTGTTGGGCGTTTTCTGGTCCATTCCGGCCTGGCTCTTCCCGTATCTGCATCTTCCTCTCACGGTACAGGGCATTGTCCTCTGCGCCCTGCCCTTTCTCCTCACCGGCTTTCTCCACCTGGACGGCTTTCTGGACGTGTCTGATGCCATCGGCTCCTGGCGGAACCGGGAGACCCGGCTAAAAATCCTGAAGGACTCCCATGTGGGTGCCATGGCCGTGGCCAGCTGCGGCCTTCTGCTGCTGGCCCAGTTCGCCTTCCTGTCTGCCGGCGGCGTGGACGGGCGTTTTCTCCTGCTGCTGCCCGCCATCAGCCGGTGCGGGTCTGCGATGGCGGTAACGACCCTCCCGCCCCTGCCCACCAGCCAGTATCAGCAGAAACAGAGCCCTCGGTGCATTCCGTGGGTGGCACTGGTCTTCGCTGTGCTTCTCACCGCAGCGGGCTTTCTCTTCTCTCTCCCCTGCGGCATCGGCCTTGCGGGGGCGCTGCTGGGCTACGGCCTCTCCCTCTGGCAAGCGGTCTCTGCCCTGGGCGGGGTGAGCGGCGATGTGGCGGGATATGCCCTCACCCTCTCCGAGCTCTCCGGCATCATCTGCTACACCCTGGCAAACTGTCTCATCCCCAGCTGAAAGGAGGACCTATGGATCTCATCATCGGCGGCGCCTATATGGGAAAGCGCACCTTTGCCATGGGGCGGTACGGCTTCTCAGAGGAGGACATCGGCGATGCCGCTGTGGACGGTCTGGACTTCCAAAAGCCCTGTAACACCCATCTGGAGGCCTTTGTGTCTTCTTGCATCTGGCATAAAATGGATGCAGTGGTCTGGTTTCAAACGCACAGAGAGTGGTGGACAGACACGGTGCTGATCTGCCGGGACATCAGCGGCGGCATCGTCCCCCTGCAGGCCGAAGACCGGCGCTGGCGGGAGGAGACCGGCCGTCTGCTGCAGTACCTCGCCGGGGAGGCGGAGCACGTCTACCGGGTCTTCTGCGGGCTGGGGGTGGCGCTGAAGTGACCCTCTGGCTCCTGCGCCACGGCAGCACGGAAGACACCGAGGCCCACCGGTACTGCGGTGCCTCCGATCCCCCGCTCTCACCGGATGGCAGAGCGGCATTGCAATCTCTCCACTACATCGCTCCCACCGGCGCCCGCTTTCTCACCAGCGGCATGCGCCGGTGCGCTGAGACCCTGGAATTGCTCTTCGGCCCTGTTCCCTATGAGAGTGATCCGGACTTGCGGGAGCTGGACTTCGGCGCCTTTGAGGGCAGCACGTATGAGCAGTTGAAGACCGATCCCGCCTACCAGCGGTGGATCACCGGGGACAACAATGCCAACATCCCGCCCGGCGGGGAGAGCGGCAACGCCATGGCCGCCCGGGTGCTGGCCGCCCTGCAGCGGATGCTGCTCGACGGCAGGGATGCGGTGGCGGTGGTCCACGGCGGCACCATCGCCGTTGTCATGGAGGCCCTCTTTCCCCAGGAGCGCCGAAACCGCTGGCAGTGGCAGCCCCGCTGCGGCGCGGGCTATGTGCTCACCTTCACCGGCACCGGTCCCACCTGGGCTCCCTGGACCCCGGACAACGCAGAATCCACTGCCGAATAAACACGCTGCCCGGCGCGGAACAAACCGCGCCGGGCAGCTTTTGGGTTTGTGGGGGCGATCTCAGCCGGGAGGCCAGGTGAGATCCCGTCCAGACAGCACATGGAAGTGCAGGTGGGGCACAGACTGGCCGGCCTGGGGACCGCAGTTGGACACCACCCGGAAGTCCGTGATGCCCATCTCCCGGGTGATCTTGGTGATCACGGAGAAGATGTGGCCCACCAGGGCCTCGTTCTCCGGGGTAATCTCGCCGCAGGAGCCGATGTGGGTCTTGGGGATCACCAGGAAGTGCACCGGGGCGGCGGGGGCGATGTCGTAAAAGGCATAGCACTGGTCGTCCTCATAGACCTTCTTGGAGGGGATCTCTCCCTTTACGATCTTGCAGAACAGGCAGTCCGGCTTGTGGAACAGAGACATGTTTCGAAACCTCCTTCTAAACGTTTGGAGTGGGCCGCTATACAAAGCGGTTCTTTTGTGGATCATAGGAGAAGCCGATGGCCTCCAGAGCGGCGGTGATCTCGGCGCGATCTGCGCCCTCAGCGGCGCACAGCTCCTCCAGACTGGGATATTCGTCCCGCAGCTTGGTGTTGAGCCAGCTGAAGAGAATCATGGGGTCCTGGGGAATCATGGCACGCCCTCACACCTTGGGAATCACGGCACAGAGCACCAGGTCCTCCGGGCCATCGTTGCGCACCGTGTGGCTGGAGCCCTTGGGACAGTAGTGGACATCGCCCGCCTCCAGGCTCTCCTCCACCCCGTCTACAATGGCGCGGCCTTTTCCGGACAGGACAAAGACCACCTCCATGGTGTCGCTGTGGGTGTGCAGGCCGATGGAGGCCCCCGGCGGCACAACGCCGTGCATCATGATGCGCACCTCGTCCCGCTGCACCATCTTGGCGTAGAGGCTGCCCTCTCCGCCGTTGAAGTGGGGCCGCTCCAGCAGGGGAACCTCTGAACTGGCAAATTTCACAGACAATCACATCCTTTCGAGGATCGCCTGGATTTTACCACGCTTTCCGCCTCTTGTCCACTGGCATTCCCCCGGTACACATCTGTTAATTTTCCTGGAAGCCCTTGTATTCCCCCTGTTTTTGCGGTATACTGCGCCATACAAGTCCCGGCAGACCCGCTGGAATACGGAGGAATTTCGAATGGCAGGTAACAAAAGCAAGGGCACCGCTGTCCTTGTGGCTTTCTATAATGTCAAGGCGCTGGGTGTCCGCTACCTGGAGACGGCCCTGCGCAATGCGGATTACGATGTGCGCACCATCTATTTCAAGCAGTTCAACAGCGCGGTGCCCCGCCCCGTGACCCAGACAGAGCTGAAGCTCCTCTGTGAACAGATTCAGGCGGTTCACCCGGTGCTGATCGGCCTGTCCGTCATGAGCTCCATGTACCTGGAGACCATAGACCAGGTGGTGGCCTCCGTCCTGAAAGCGAACATCGCCCCTGTGGTCTGCGGCGGCGCCTTTGCCTCCATCAAGCCGGAGTACTTTCTGGAGAAGGGCGTGCCCTATGTGATCCGCCTGGACGGCGAGCGCCCCCTGGTGCTGCTGGCAGATGCCCTGCGGGAGGGCCGGGATCCCCGGGATATCCCCTCTCTGGCCTATCGGCAGGACGGCAAGAACGTGCTGAACGCCATCGGCCTCATCGCCCACGACCTGGACGAGTACGGCGAGCCCACCATCTGCTGCCCGGACAGCATGCTCATCGACAACGACCAGGTGGTCCCCGGAGACCCCCAGCTGAAGACCTTGAGCTATGAGGTGGTGGCCTCCCGGGGCTGCCCCTTCACCTGCTCCTACTGCACGGACATCAACCTGCGCCGGCTCTATCCCAAGGGAACCCTGCCGGTGCGCACCCGCTCGGTGCAGAGCGTGATGAAAGAGCTGAAAGAGGCGATGAAGTACTGCAAGAACATCGCCTTTGTCCACTTCTACGATGAGATCTTCCCCAACCTCCCCGGCTGGGTGGACGAGTTCGTGAAGGAGTACACCAAGTACGTGAATCTCCCCTTCTCCATCTGGACTCACCCCAAGATGACCGATCCTGAGGTGCTGAACAAGCTGGTAAAGGCGGGCCTCATTGAGGTGATCATGGGCATCCAGTCCGGCTCCCCCCACATCCGCAACGATGTCTTCCACCGCTACGAGACCAACAACGACATCCTCAAGGCCATCAAGACCATCGCGGACTCCCACGTCTTCTGGTGCACCTACGACCTCATGCTCCAGCACCCCTTTGAGACCATCGATGACATCAGGCAGTCCTACGAGCTGGTGAAGGCCTTCCCCACCAACCACTTCGAGCTGCAGCTCCACGGCCTGAACTTCCTCCCCGGCACGGACATCATCCCCATGGCCATCAACGCCGGCTACCTCACCGAGGAGGAGATGAACGAGGTCATGTACGCCCCCATGGCCCAGCAGTTCGGCACCTTCCACAAGCGGGAGGCCAGCGTGGAGAGCCAGATGTGGTACGACCTCATCTTCCTCTGGCAGTTCCCCCGGTACCACAAGAAGTGCCTGAAATACGAGAAAGACGTGATGGCACACCAGAAGGAGATCGAGAAGGACTACGCCTTCGCCCAGAAGCTCTTCAACCTGCGCTATGTGTACAAAAAGGGCATGATCGTGATCAAGCGCCGGCTGAGAAAGCCCTTCTAACCATACCGTTCTAGAGCCGCAGGCCTGCCCACCGTGGCCTGCGGCTCTCTTGTTGGATCTCTCGGAGAGGAGAAGACGCCCTATGGATGTGGTCCGCCGCGGTTTTGATCCCCAGGACAGCCATCTCTTCGGCCCCCAGGCCATGGGTAAGCTGCGGGCAGCCGCCCAGGAGCTCTCGTACCTCATAGACCGGGGCTATGAGCTGAAATCCGCCTCCACCTTTGTGTGCAACCACCACCTTCTGGCGGAGCGGCAGCGGCTGGCGCTGGCCCGCATCGTGTCCACCCATGAGGCCCTGGCCCGCCGGGAGGAAAAGCGCCTCACCGCAGCCCCGTCCTCCCTGGTGGTGGACGGGTTTAACGCCGTCATCACCTTGGAGGTGGCCCTCTCCGGCTCCGTCCTGCTGGAGGGGATGGACGGCACCATCCGGGACCTGGCGGGCTTGCGTGGCACCTACCGGATCGTGGACAAGACCGCGATGGCGGTGCACCTGCTGCTGGAGCGGTTTCGGTCTCTGGGGGTGCGGGAGATTCAGATCTTCCTGGACCAGCCGGTGTCCAACTCCGGCCGGCTGAAGACACTGCTGCTGGATGCGGCGGCGGGCTATCCCTTCCACCTGCAGGTGGAGCTGTTCCCAGGGGTGGACGGGATGCTGGCGGGCCTGGACAACGTGGTGTCCGCCGATGCCATCGTGCTGGACAAGTGCCGCAGCTGGTATAATCTGAACCGGGAGATCATTGCAGAATCCATCCCGGAGGCCTGGATCGTCCGGCTGATTTGACGTCCTGCATTCCTCTAACAATGATTTCCCTGTATAGTCTTTTCCCTATACAGCCCTTGCTGTTCAAAAACCGCCGCCGGGCTAACCGGCGGCGGTTTTGCATTTCAGGTTTTGGCCTTACAGTCCTCGGCGCCTCAGCCGATGTCCTTGTGCAGGACCACTTCGCAGTAGTTCTTCACGATGGCGGCCAGCTCGGCCCGGGTGACGTCCTGCTTCGGGGCCAGCTGGTTGCCGCCCACGCCGCTGATGAGCTTCAGGGAGACCGCCCACTGGACGGACTGCAAGGCGTAGCTGCTCACGTCTCCGGCATCGGCAAAGGAGTCGATGCTGGCGGTGCCGCTCACGTCACAGCCCATCCAGTTTGCGTACTTGAACAGCGAGGTCACCAGCTGCTCTCGGGTGAGGCTCATCGTGCCGCCGAAGGTGCCGTCCGGCAGGCCCACCATGATGCCGTTGGCGGAGGCCCAGGCCACAGGCTTGTACCAGAGGTCCCCGGCGCTCACATCGGGGAAGCTGGCCTCCCCGGCGGCGGGGTCGTTGGCCAGGTGGTACAGCACGGTGACGATGTTGCTGCGGTTTGTCTTCTCCAGGGGGGAGAACTGCCCGTTCCCAGTGCCGAAGAGGAGGTTGCGGGCCGTTGCAAAGGAGACGGCGTCCTTGGCCCAGTTCGGCACATCGGTGAAGGTCTGGGTGTTGTCCGCCACGGAGATGGTCTCAGAGGCGCCGCCCTGGATGGTGAACACCAGTCCGTCTGCCCGGATGGCGCAGTCCTGGATGATCACCTTCTGGCCGCTGGGGTCGATGCGGGTCACTACCATGCCCGGGGTGGGGTTGAGAACCGGCACGGTTACCTCTACGCGCTGCACGTTGCTGTTTGTGATGTGCACGGAGATGCCGGCGGGGATCACCTCAGGCAGCTGTACCGCCACGGTGTCTGCCCGGTTGTTGATGGTGACCTCCATGGACGTCAGGGTGCCGGCCGCATCCCGCACTTCGGTGAGGGAGACCCGGTCTCCGCCGGACAGGGTCTGCACGGAGCCGTCCCGGTTCACCAGCACCACGCTGCAGGTGGTGGGCAGGTTGAGGTTCTTGCGGAGGCTCTCCCACTGGGTGGCACCGCCCTCCAGGCGGAGCTCCTTCAGTTTCGCCACATGGGGCAGCTCTATGCCGGTGACGGAGGAGGCCAGGGTGATCTTCTCCAGGTTGTTGAGCCCGGCCAGCATGCCGCTTTTCAGCTCCGTCACGCCGGTGCGCAGGGTGAGGGTGTGGATACTGTCGTCAAAGACATCAAAGGGCTGGGGCACGCTGCCGGTCCAGGTGCTGCCGCTGCCGAGCAGCACCAGCGTATTGCTCTCCGGGACATAGGACCAGGTTACCACCTGTCCCACAGAGCCGGAGGTGGGGAAGGTGCCAGTGCCGCAGTGCACGGAGACGCCGTTAAAGTCCGAGATGTCCTGGCAGATCTGCTGCCACATGGCCTGGGTGCCGGCGTAGTAGATGTCCTTCAGGTTTTTGCAGTTCAGGAACGCGTTGTCTCCGATGGATACCACGCTGGCGGGGATGGAGACGGCGGAGACAGCGGTGCCGTAGAAGGCGTTCTCCCCGATGGAGACCAGGTCCTGGGACAGGCTGATGTCCGTCAGGTTGGCGGCGTTGGCAAAGGCCCGGTTGCCCACATGGGTGACGCCGTTTCTCAGCACCACGGTCTTGACGGCGTTCTGATCCCACTCCGGCACCACCTGGGCGGTGTAGTTGGTCATGGGACCGGTGCCGCTCACGGTGAGAACGCCCTTGGCGTAGTCCTGGTAGTAGGTGGCAAACTCACCGCACTGCCCCTCCAGGTTGCGGGACTTCACGGTGACGTGGACTTTGATGCCGTCTGTCTGGCCGGCATAGGCCCGGAAGGTAAGGGTTACCTCCCCTGGGTACAGGCCGGTGAGAACGGTGTTGCCGTCCTCATCTGTGGTGATGCCCACCACGGTGCCGTCATTGGAGCACTGGGGAACCAGCTTGGCAAAGGTGCGGGAGAGCGCGTTGGTGTTGCCAAAGGCCAGCTTCTCCGTGCCGCCCTGGGGCAGGGTGATCTCCCGGTCTCCCACCAGGGTGAAGTTCAGGTTGTACGGCACAATCTCCACATTGCGCACCGCGGCCCGGGAGGTATTCCTGTTCGTGGCATTGCTGCTGCCGTAGCCAAAGAGCTGGACGGCGAAGATCCGGTCGTCCGTCTCAAAGACGCCCACGCCCATCTGGTTATAGGCGGTGCTCAGGATATTGGTGCTGTCCGCCTGGGACCGCATCCAGGCAGACACAAAGTCGCCTGCACCGTAGTCCGTGGCAAAGGAGAGGTTCTCTTTGAGCTCTGAGAAGCGCCCATTCACCGCGGAGGTATAGGAAAAGCCGTTGGGGCGGGTGTGGGCGGTGTCGTAGTAGATGGCCAGCTCCGCCGCCCGCTGCATGGCGGCCTCGCAGAGGGCCGCATTGAGCTCCAGGCTGGACAGGCCGTAGATCTGGCGCTGGCGGTTGGTCTGATCATAGATCTGGTAGGACTTCTCCCAGTCCTCTTGGCCAGCCACCCGCACCACCACCGTGTTGTTGGGCCGGTTGTAGTCTTCTCCGTAGTTGCCGGCGAGAAGGTTGTTCAGCGGCGTGGTATACCAGCTGGTGTCATACGCATAGCTGCCGTAGTAGTTGATGTAATTGTACTCGGCGCTCCGGGTGATCATCAGGGTAAACGGCAGACCGGCAGAGGTGCCCAGCAGGCTGGCGTACTCCTTCACCAGCTCCGTGTTGCCGTATAATACCGTGAAGTAGTCCCGCATGTCACCGGCGTACTCTCTCATGAACTGGCCAACCTGAAAGCGATCTGCGCCGCTGGACTCGATCGCCACCACGTTGACGTAGGAATTCTTGATCCAGCTGCTGTTGGCAATGGACTCGATGAGATAATTCGAATAGTTGTCCACCGCGTTGAAGAAGACCAGGACGGTGACGCCGCCAGATGGGACGTAATAGTAGTACTGTATTCTCCTGTCCTCGGAATAGGAGGCCACGCTAAACTGGTAGTTTTCAATCACCGTGTCAATCACGCTGCAGTTGGTAAAGGGGCCGGCCGTGGAAGTTGCCGCTGCTGCCGGGAACAGGGACAACAGCATCAACGCGGCCAAGAAGATCGATAGCACTCTGCGTTTCATGCTCTCACCTCATAGCTAGAATAATTTGGCTCCCGCCGCCCAAAAGAATACCATAAAGCGAGGCTGTGTGCAAGGGCGTTTTCGACAATATGCCGAAAAGTTTACAATTCCAACGGATTTTTGTCTACCCCAGCGGAAGCTGCGCTGAAAGCCTCCTTTCGGGCGCTTTTGGAGACGTTCAGGTGGGCACCAGGCCATTTTCCGTGAGCATCAGCACCCGGGTGCAGACCGCCTCCAGGTATCGCCTGTCGTGAGAGACGCTGAGGACGGTCCCCGGGAAGCTGGAGAGCACCTGGAGGATCACCGGGGCGGAGAGCGGAGAGAAGTTGCGGGTGGGCTCGTCCAGGAGCAGCACATTGCTGCCCTGGAGCACCATGGACAGAAAGAGCAGTTTGGCCCGCTGTCCCCCGGAGAGCCCGGCGGAGGGGTGCTCCATCTCCTCCGCCTTGTACTTCATGGAGCCCAGAAGTGTCCGGGCCCGGGTCACCGCACTACGATCCCCGGAGGGCGCCAGGATTTCCACGGGCGTCAGGGCGCCGGTGAGCAGATCGCCGTAGTCCTGGGGCATATAGGCCGCCCGAATGTCCCGCCGGGGCAACAGCTCTCCCGCGATGTGCTTCAACAGTGTGGACTTGCCGCAGCCGTTGGGCCCCACGATGCCGATCCGCTCCGGTCCCGTGACGGACAGCTCCACATTCCGGGCCAGTACCCGCTCCCCTACCGCCAACACCGGCAGCTGCAGCCGGAGAATGGTCTTCCCCGCCGGGATGGTGGCGGACTGCTCGTCAAAGGCGGTGAGGATGGCCTCCTCCCACTCCGGCATGGGGGTCATGTGCTCCGCCTCCCGGGCAAACCGGCGCCCCATGGCCAGGGTGCTGTGCATTTTCTTCTTCAGAAGGGCCGCACCGTGGGGATCGCCCCGGCTGATGACCGCCTGCTGGTGCTCCACCTTGTCCCGGATCTGCCGGTACTTCTCCATCTTGGCGTCAAACTCCGCCCGCTCCTTCCGGGCCACCCGCTCCTGCTGGGAAAAGGCGTCCTCTCTCCCCTGCACGTAGTCCCGGTAGCTGCTCCTGGACACGGTGCACCGGGGCAGGCTGCGGCGGTGAATCCGCTCCAGGTGGATGATGAGGTTGGCGGTGCGCTCCAGAAGCACGGTGTCGTGGGAGACGTACAGCACCGGCAGCGGGCAGGACAGGAGAAACGACTCCAGCCAGTCCAGGGTGTCCAGGTCCAGGTCGTTGGAGGGCTCGTCCAGCAGCAGCACGTCCGGATTCTGCAGCAGGAGCAGGGCCAGCCGCAGCTTCACCCGCTCTCCCCCAGACAGGGACGACATGGGCCGGTCTGCGGTGAAGAGTCCGCCGTCCAGGGACATGCGCTGGGCCAGTTGGTGCAGGTCCCGGGGCTGGATGTGATCCAGACCGTTCCGGCGGCAATATTTCCCCACCGGCATCTCCAGTTCGGCCTCCCGGAGCTCCTGCGCCAGGTATCCCCGCTTGAGCCGGGCAGAGGGCAGCTCCCCGGTCCAGTCCGCGTATGGCTCCACCAGGGCGGGGTCATAGAGAAGCTTTAAGAGCGTGGACTTGCCATTGCCCTCCTCTCCGATCACCGCCGCCCGATCTCCCGGCGCCAGCACAAAAGACAGGTCTTCGATCACCGGGGTACAGTCCTCCCGGTGGGTTACACTGAGATTTCTCACCTGCAGCATGGCGCACTCCTCCTCTCCAGTCCAAAGATACCCCCATGATAGTACAAATTCCCACGTTCTGCAATTCCCTTCTGGTTGAAGAAAAAGCCGGACTCCCGCGTCAGCAGGAGTCCGGCTAGTATCATTTTTCTATCTGGACTGCAAAGGGCTTTTCCCTTACAGGCCCAACTTTCCGGCCACGAAGTCGTCCAGGCCGGCCAGGGCGTTGTCCAGCTTCATCACATCGGTGCCGCCGCCCATGGCGGATTCCGGCTTGCCGCCGCCCTTGCCGCCGCAGATCGGCGCCAGGGCCTTGATGATGTCGCCGGCCTTGATGCCCTTGGTGATGGCCTCCTTGCCGCAGACGGCCTGGAGGTTGATCTTGCCGTTGTTCACCACCGCCAGCAGCGCCACGACCTTGTCGGACTTGCCGCGGATGGTGTCGCCCATCTGGCGGAGCCGGGCGGCGTCTGCATCGGGGATCACCGCGGTGAGCACCTTCAGTCCGCCCACCTCGTGTCCGCCGAAGAGGATCCGGTCTGCCTCGCCGGCGGCCTCTTTCGCCTTGAACTTCTCCACCTGGTGGCGGAGCTCCCGGAGGTCCTCCATGGTCTGCTCCGCCCGGGCCCGGAGGTCCGCGGGCTTGGCCTTCAGGGCAGCGGCGGCTTCAAAGAGCAGCTTCTGGTTGCGGTTCATGACATCCAGGGATGCCCGGCCGGTGGTGGCCTCAATACGGCGCACGCCGCTGGCCACGGAGAACTCGCTGGAGATGTGGAACACGCCGGCCTTGGCGGTGTTGTCCAGATGGGTGCCGCCGCAGAACTCCACGGAGTAGCCGTGGCCCATGTCCACCACCCGGACCACATCGCCGTACTTCTCGCCGAAGAGGGCGATGGCGCCCTTCTTCCGGGCCTCCTCGATGGGCAGCTCTTCTGTGATGATATCATAGCCGGCCAGAATGGCATCGTTTACCTCGGCAGACACCTGGGCCAGCTCCTCCGGGGTGAGGGCGGAGAAGTGGGTGAAGTCGAAGCGGACCCGGTCCGGCTCTACCAGGGAGCCCGCCTGGTGGACGTGGTCTCCCAGCACATGGCGGAGGGCCGCATCCAGCAGATGGGTGGCGGAGTGGGCACGCATGATGCCCCGGCGGCGCTCCAGGTCGATGGCGGCGGAGACGGTGTCTCCCAGCTTCAGCACACCCTTTATCACCTTACCGGTGTGCATGTACTTACCGCCCTTGTTCTTCTGGACGTCGGAGACCTGGAACAGCACATCCTCGCCGATGGCGATGGTGCCGTGGTCTGCCACCTGGCCGCCCATCTCCGCATAGAAGGGGGTCTTGTCCAGCACCACAATGGCCTCTACCCCCGGCATGACCTCTTCGGCCTGCTCGTTCTCCACCACCAGGGCCAGCACCTTGGCATCGTCCACGCTGGTGCTGTTGTAGCCCACAAACTTGGTCTCGGGGATGTCCTTGCCGAACTCCACGCCGGCCCAGCCCAGATCGCCCAGGGCCTCTCTGGCCTTGCGGGCCCGCTGGCGCTGCTCCTCCATCTGGGCCTTGAAGCCGTCCTGGTCCACGGTCATGCCCTGCTCCTCCACCATCTCGATGGTGAGGTCGATGGGGAAGCCGTAGGTGTCGTAGAGCTTGAAGGCATCGGCACCGGAGAAGACCTTCTCGCCCTTCTCCTGGTGGCCGGCCAGCATCTCGTTGAAGATCCGCAGGCCGCCATCGATGGTGCGGGCAAAGTTCTCCTCCTCCACCCGGATGGTGCGGGTGATATAGGCCTGGCGCTCCCGGAGCTCGGGATAGTGGCCCTCGTTCTCGTGGATGACGGTCTCACAGACCTGATACAGGAAGGGATCTGTCACCCCCAGCAGACGCCCGTGGCGGGCGGCCCGGCGGAGGAGCCGGCGGAGCACGTAGCCCCGGCCCTCATTGGAGGGCAGCACGCCATCGCAGATCATGAAGCTGGCGGAGCGGATGTGGTCCGTGATCACCCGGAGGGACACGTCCTTGGCGTGGGACTCCCCGTAGTGGGCGCCAGTGATCTCGCTCACCTTGTGGGTGATGTTCATCACGGTGTCCACATCGAAGAGGGACGCCACGTTCTGGCACACGCAGGCCAGGCGCTCCAGGCCCATGCCGGTGTCGATGTTCTTCTGCTTCAGCTCGGTGTAGTTGTTGTTGCCATCGTTGTCGAACTGGGAGAAGACCACGTTCCAGACCTCGATATAGCGGTCGCAGTCGCAGCCCACGGTGCAGCCGGGCTTGCCGCAGCCCCACTCCGGGCCGCGGTCGTAGTAGATCTCAGAGCAGGGGCCGCAGGGGCCGGAGCCGTGCTCCCAGAAGTTGTCCTCTTTCCCGAACTTGAAGATCCGGTCCTCGGGGATGCCGATCACATCGTGCCAGATGTGCCAGGCCTCATCGTCTGCCGGGGTGGTCTCATTGCCGGCGAAGACGGAGGGATACAGCCGGTCCGGGTCCAGGCCCACCCACTCGGGAGAGGTGAGAAACTCCCAGGCCCAGGGAATGGCCTCCTTCTTGAAGTAGTCCCCGAAGGAGAAGTTGCCCAGCATCTCGAAATAGGTGCCGTGGCGGGCGGTGTGACCGATGTTCTCAATGTCGCCGGTGCGGATGCACTTCTGGCAGGTGGTAACGCGGCGCCGGGGCGGCTCCTGCTCCCCGGTGAACCATGGCTTCATGGGGGCCATGCCGGAGTTGATGAGCAGCAGGGACGCATCGTTCTGGGGAATCAGAGAAAAGCTGGGCAGCCGAAGATGTCCCTTGGACTCAAAGAAGGACAGGAACATCTCCCGCAGCTCGTTCAGCCCATAGGGCTTTGGGTCTTTCATACAGTGTACCTCCGTCTATCATCTCAATATTTTTGGAAAAGAAAAGTCCCTGCCAGTCCAGGGGCGAAGCCTACGCTCCGCGGTACCACCCTGTTTTCCTCGCAAGGACACTTGTTCACCCCGTAACGGAGGTTACCCGTTCTGGTCTTCCCAGACTGCTCAGGAGTGGCTGCAGAAACCGGTTCGCTGAGGGCTTGCACCGTCCCCTCTCGCTGGAAGCGCCGTATCTCCGCTGGCTCCGTCTCGGCATTTTTTAAGCCCTGTCATTCTACCACAACGTTTGGGATTGTCAAGGGCCTATCTCAGTGGGATTTTAGGCGTTTTTCCAGGCCCAATTTGGCGTTTTTGCCTGATTTTCGGTCCGTTTCCGGGCGCTGGCTGGAATGCAGCGGGTGTCTGGCAGCCGGACCTTCCGGGAAAGGAAACGGCGGTGCCGGGGAGAGAGCCCTCCCCGGCACCGCCGCCTTGGTTGGTTCAGTTTCCTTGCGGGCTATGCCTTTGGGCATACCCGTTCCTGTCCGTGTCTCTCTCAGAGAATCGCCAGATGATCCCCCTCCCGGTCCACCGTGAGGGTGGTGTCCGGGCTGACATCGCCGGCGATAATCCGCCTGCCCACCAGGGTCTCCACGGTGTGCTGCAGGTAGCGGCGCAGCGGCCGGGCGCCGAACATGGGGTCGTAGGCGGCGTCCAGCACCAGGTCCTTTGCCGCCGGGGTGAGCTCCACGGTGAGGCGCTTCTCCTCCAGCCGCCGGTTCAGAGAGGTGAGCTGCAGGTCGATGATGTGGTACAGGTTGTCCCGGGTCAGGGGCTTGTAGAAGACGATCTCGTCCAGGCGGTTCAGGAACTCCGGCCGGAAGGACCGCTTCAGAAGCTGCTCCACCTGGCTCTTGGCCGCGTCCGAGATCTCCCCGTCCGCATCGATGCCGTCCAGCAGGAACTGGCTGCCCAGGTTGGAGGTGAGGATGATCACCGTGTTCTTGAAGTCCACGGTGCGGCCTTGGCTGTCTGTGATGCGGCCATCGTCCAGCACCTGGAGCAGCACGTTGAACACGTCCGGATGGGCCTTCTCCACCTCGTCAAAGAGGACCACGCTGTACGGGTGGCGGCGGACGGCCTCCGTCAGCTGACCGCCCTCCTCATAGCCCACATATCCCGGAGGCGCTCCGATGAGCCGGGACACGGAGAACTTCTCCATGTACTCGCTCATGTCGATGCGCACCATGTTCTTCTCATCGTCAAAGAGGGCCTCAGACAGGGTCTTGGCCAGTTCGGTCTTGCCCACGCCGGTGGGGCCCAGGAACAGGAACGATCCGATGGGCTTGCCGGGGTCTGCGATGCCAGCCCGGCTGCGGAGGATGGCCTCGGACACCAGGCGCACCGCCTCGTCCTGGCCCACCACCCGCTTGTGCAGGATGTCCTCCAGGTGGAGCAGTTTGTCCCGCTCCCCTTCCATCAGCTTGGCCACGGGGATGCCGGTCCAGCGCTCCACGATGCGGGCGATCTCCTCTTCCGTGACCTTGTCCCGCAGCAGCCGGTCCTCCTTGCTGCGGTTGGCCAGGGCCTCCTGCTCCTCCAGGTTCTTCTTCAGCCCGGGGATGATGCCGTACTGCAGCTTGGCCGCCTCTTCCAGGTTGTACTCCCGCTGGGCCTTCTCCAGGTCTGCGTTGGCCTTCTCCAGGTCCTCCCGGATCTTCTGGACCGTGCCGATGGCGTTCTTCTCGTTCTCCCAGCGGGCCTTGCCGGCGTTGAACTCGTCCCGCAGCTCGGCCAGCTCCTTCTGGATGTCCGCCAGACGGCCCTTGGACAGCTCGTCCTCTTCCTTCTTCAGGGCGGCCTCCTCGATCTCGCACTGGATGATCTTCCGGGAGATCACGTCCAGCTCGGTGGGCATGGAGTCCATCTCGGTGCGGATCAGGGCGCAGCTCTCATCGATGAGGTCGATGGCCTTGTCCGGCAGGAACCGGTCTGTGATATAGCGGTTGGACAGGGTGGCTGCGGCCACGATGGCGCCATCGGTGATCTTCACGCCGTGGTACACCTCATACCGCTCTTTCAGGCCCCGGAGGATGGCGATGGTGTCCTCCACCGTGGGCTCGCTCACCATCACCGGCTGGAACCGCCGCTCCAGGGCGGCGTCCTTCTCGATATACTGGCGGTACTCGTCCAAGGTGGTGGCGCCGATGCAGTGGAGCTCGCCCCGGGCCAGCATGGGCTTCAAGAGGTTGCCGGCGTCCATGGCGCCCTCGGTCTTGCCGGCGCCCACAATGGTGTGCAGCTCATCGATAAAGAGGATGATCTGCCCTTCAGACTGCTTCACCTCGTTGAGGACGGCCTTCAGACGCTCCTCGAACTCGCCCCGGTACTTGGCGCCTGCGATGAGGGCGCCCATGTCCAGGGCGAAGATGGTCTTGTCCTTCAGGCCGGCGGGCACATCGCCCTTCACGATCCGCTGGGCCAGGCCCTCGGCGATGGCGGTCTTGCCCACGCCGGGCTCGCCGATCAGCACCGGGTTGTTCTTGGTCTTCCGGGACAGGATGCGCACCACGTTGCGGATCTCGTCATCTCTGCCGATCACCGGGTCCATCTTGTTCTGGCGGGCACGCTCCACGAGATCCGTGCCGTACTTCTTCATGGCCTCGTAGGTGTCCTCCGGGTTGTCTGTTGTGACCCGCTGGTTGCCCCGGAGGGCCGCCAGGGACTGCATCACCTTTTCCTTCTCGATCCGGTAGGTCTGGAGCAGCTCCTTGATCCGGCGGTCCGGGTTGTCCAGGATGGCCAGGAACAGGTGCTCTACGGACACGTACTCGTCCTTCATGCTGGCGGCGATGCTCTCCGCCGCATTCAGGGCACGGTCTACGCCGGAGGACACGTAGATCTTGCCGTCCTCCCGGCCGGTGCCGGACACCTTGGGCAGCAGTTCCACCTCGTGGCGGACCGCCGCCGCGAAGGACTCCACGGTGACGCCCATATTGGTAAGGAGCTGGGGGATGAAGCCCTGCTCCTGTGAGAGCAGACCCAAGAGCAGGTGCGCCTGCTCAATCTGCTGGTTGCCGTACTCGTTGGCATATCTCTGGGCCAGGGAAACGGCCTCTTGAGACTTCTGGGTGAACTGATTGATGTTCATAGACATACTCACTCCTTTTCGAGCCCATATCGGGCCCATCTGCAGAACTGGGCCTATTATAGCGCGGTCCCGGGAAAAATCATGAACTCTGTGTAAACTTTTAGCACTCTCGACTTGAGAGTGCTAATTTTTCGTGAATAGCAGATGAACGGTTCATTTCCCTTCTCCCCAGAATGCCGGAAGGACGCCGCTCTGCAAGCTCTCCTGCAAAGCGGCGTCCCCTCAATCCTCTGCGGAGCGGTTAAACCGGGCAAAACAGCTGTACTACAAGCCGCAGCACAAAACACAGCCCCAATCCCAATGCCGTGGGCAGCACCATGGCGAGACCGGTCCACTTCAGGCTGCCCGTCTCCTTATATAAGGTGAGGCATGTGGTGGCACAGGGCCAGTGAAACAGGGAGAACAGCATGGTGCAGGCCGCCGTCACCCAGGTCCAGCCGTGCTGGGTGAGAAGGGCGCCCAGGGCCGTGAAGTCCTCCAACTGTACGAGAGACCCGGTGGCGAGATAGGCCATCAGCATCACCGGCAATACGATCTCGTTGGCAGGCCAGCCCAGGAGAAAGGCGGTAAGGATCACCCCGTCCATGCCGAAGAGGCGGGCAAAGGGGTCCAGCGCTCCGGTACACCAGCTGAGGAGAGACTGCCCGCCCAGTTGCACATTGGCCGCCAGCCAGATCACAGCCCCCGCCGGCGCCGCCACTTTCACCGCCCTGCCCAAGACCAGCAGCGTCCGGTCCAGCACAGAGCGGATCAGTACCTGTCCCACCCGGGGCTTCCGATAGGGCGGCAGTTCCATGGCAAAGGAGGTGGGCATTCCCTTCAGTACGGTAGCGGAGAGCAGCCGGGAGCACCCCAGCGCCCCCGCCGCCCCCAGGATCAGGGTACCCAGCAGCAGCGCCGCCCCTTCTAAAGAGGGCAGCAGGCCGGCACGCCCGCCCACGAAGTAGATGGTGATGAGGGCGATGAGGGTGGGGAATTTGCCGTTGCAGGGAATAAACGAGGCTGTGAGGGAGGCGATGAGACGCTCCCGGGGGCTCTCGATGATCCGGCAGCCGGTTACCCCGCAGGCGTTGCAGCCGAGAGACATACACATGCAGAGGGCCTGCTTCCCGCAGGTCCTGGCCTTCTGAAAGGCGTGGTCCAGCACAAAGGCCACCCGGGGTAGATATCCCAGGTCCTCCAACAGCGTGAATAAGGGAAAGAAGATGGCCATGGGCGGCAGCATCACCGCCACCACCCAGGCGGTAACCCGGTAGATGCCGTCCAGCACAAGGCCCTGCACCCAGGCCGGGGCACTTGCCAGGGCCGCGGCCAGCACCCCCTCCAGTCTGGCAAAGAGCGCCGTGAGCACGGCAGAAGGTCCATTGGCCCCGGCCACGGTGAGCCACACCAGGAGGCCCAACAGCAACAGCATCACGGGGATGCCGGTGGCCTTGGAGGTGAGGATCCGGTCCAGTCGTCTCTGCCGTCTCATCCGGTCTGCCTCCTGTGCCCGCACCACCTCGGCGGCGTATCGGGCGGCGAGGGACACCCTCTCCGCGGGTTCTGCCGGTGCCTTGGGCTGCCGCTTCTCTCCCACTGCCTCTGCCACCACCCGCTTCAGCTCCTCCAGTCCGTCCTCCCTGCCGGCGGACACCGCCACCACGGGGACGCCCAGCTCTTGAGACAGGGCCTCCGGGTCCACATCGATCTGCAGCCGCCGGGCCTCATCCATCAGATTGACGCACACCACCACATCTCCCGTGAGCTCCAGCACCTGCAGGGCCAGGATCAGGCTCCGCTCCAGGCAGGTGGCATCGCAGACCACCACCACGGCGTCTGCCTCACCGCTGGCGATGTATTCCTGGGCCACCTGCTCCTCTTGAGACTGGGTGGCCAGGGAGTAGGTGCCCGGGAGATCCACCAGCGCGTAGGTCTTCCCCATGTACCGGTATTCGCCCCGGGCGGTGGCCACCGTCTTGCCAGCCCAGTTGCCGGTGTGCTGCCTGAGACCGGTGAGGGCGTTGAACAGCGTGGACTTCCCCACGTTGGGGTTTCCAGCCAGGGCCACGGTTGCGTGCAGACGGCTCATCGGGGCACCGCCTGGGCCACTACCTTCTCTTGTCTCATCACGGAGATCCCATCCGTATCCGCCTTCCGGAGGGCGATGAGGGCGCCTCGGATCCAGTACGCCCGGGGATCTCCAGCGGGGCTGGTGAGCAGACAGGTCACCCGGGTTCCGAGCACCAGTCCAAGGTCTGTAAGGCGTCGATCCATGCCTGGTGCCGCAGTGATCTCTGCCACATAAGCGCTCTCTCCCTCATCCAGGTCCGAGAGGCGCAGCAAATCAGCCATACAACTTGCTCCTTCCATGCAGACTGCCAGTCTGCACTGCATCCTATGACACATCTCGTCTCCCCGTGCCACCTCCTCTCCCTTTTGCCCATTTGCCGGCGCTCTTCCCGCTTCGGAAAAGCGCTCGCAAAGAGGCAAAAGCTATGTAGCAGCCTGCCGCAGCAGGCTGCCGGGTGCACTCAGTGCACCCGCTCCCGGTTTCCGTTGGCCGCATCCAGCACATCGGACCAGGCCCAGTCCCCCTGTGGGAGGTCTGGGAATGTCTTCAGTGTATCCAGGTGATCCATCAGCCAGGCCGGATCCGGCACGCGGCCGGCCGCCCGATTGATCCAGACCACACACTCTGCCCGGGTGAGGATTTTGCCTGTATCCCCGGTCCAGGTGCCGTGAAAGAGCTGGCGCAAGATACCTGTGAGCTCCGCCTCGGAGACGGGCTTTTTCGGCTGCAGCAGCACATCTTCCCCGCCCTCCGGCAGGATGCCGCGGTCCGCGAGATACGTGATGCCGGGGCTGTACCAGCACTCCGCCGGCACATCCTTGTAGATCTGGCGTCCCCCAGGGAGAATATCCCCGTTTTGGTCTGCCAGCAGCCGAGCCAGCATCACCAGCACATCTGCCCGGGTGGCGGGCAGATCCGGCAGGAACAGGCCCTCCGGGGTGCCGGACAGATAGGGCCCATAGGCCTTGGGTACCGGCGCAGGCGAGGGTTCTGGGGTGTGAGACGGCTCCGGCACGGCAGTCTGCTCCGGCCCACGCGATGGGGCGGCTGCCTGCGGTGTCTCCGCGGGCGGTACCGGTGTCTCTGCAGGCACGGGCGCCGCCGTCCACTCCGGTGCTATCTGGGACGGCTCCGGGGGGTACGGTTCCGGCGTATCGCTGGGGATTTCCTCTGTAGGTGCCGGCAAATCGGGCTCTTCGGACGGTGCATGCGTTGGCACTGACGCGGTCTGCAGCGGCTCCGGAGGCACCGGTTCCGGTGTCTCAGACTGTACAGGGGAATTGCTTGCCAGTGGCTTTGCCGTATCGGCTGGTTCCAGCTCAATGGTGTTGCTTGGTGCTGGTTCCGCCGAATCAGCGGGCACCGTTTCTTCTGGATCCATCGGTTCCGGTTTACCGGTATCGGTTGGTGCTGGTTTCGCCGTTTCTGAAGGTGCCGGTTCCACCGAATGGGCCGGCTCCGTGGGAATGGCAGGCTTTGGCTCTTCTGTGTCCGCCGGTTTCGGTTCAGCAGTCCCTGTTGGCACTGGTTTCTCCGTCTGCATTGGCTCCGCGGTGTTCTCCGGCTCCGGCGCTCCCGTTCTCCGGGGTTCCGGCGCATTGCTGGGCTCCGCTGCGGGAACTGCACTCACATCCGGAACATCGGTGGCGCTTGGCCGCATCGTCTCTATTGGTGCCTCTGATGGCGACCCGGTTGCCGTTGGGGCCGCAGTGGGACCCGCGGTCTCCTGCGGTCTGGCGGTCTCTGTGGGCTCCATTGTCTCTGCAGGCTCCGGCGGCGCCGATGGGCACTCCGTTGTCTCTGGTGTGGCAGCGGGCAGCGCCGGCACGGATCTGCGCTCTGTCTCGCCGCAGCGAAGGCAGGCGCGGGTCTCGGTGCCCTCTGTTCCCGGCCCCGGCGGTGTCTCCACCGTCCACGGGCCGTACTGGTGGCCCAGGGCCGGCAGGGTCTCGCTCTCGCGCCAGCCGCACCGGTAGCACACCGTCTCCCGGACGCCTGTGACAGTACAGTCCGGCGCAATCTCATAGGTGAGGTTGTCGTGTGGCTCAGACCGGAAGACGTTCAGCCAGTGGGCCGGGTCCCCCTGCGGCAGGTCGCAGTTGATGGCGCCGCAGGTCATGCACATGGTCATGAAGGCGTGGGTCTCCTCCCCCTCCGGCTCGTAGATCGCCCAGAAAGGGCCCTCGATCCCGCAGGCGGTACAGTATCTGGGTTCCCAGAGCTGCGTCCATCCGTCTCCCGGTTCCACAATGGGCGGCGTGATCTCTCCCTTCCAGGGCGCTGTAGACGATGTGGTAAGCAACAGTTCTGCGGCGGAGGCCACCAGCAGAGCTGCTCTCCGCAGCACTTTCGTGTTACACATGATGGGTTTCCCTCCGATCCCAAAGTTGTTGGGACGGCTGTCTCCCGCAGGGGGCGGCAGCCCCCGAGACAGACTATGCAACGGGCGGAGGAATGGTGCCCCATCCATGCATGCACAAAACATCCCCGCCTCTGCATAAGCGCAGAGGCGGGGATGTCTCAAGAATTTTGTCTCATCGTCTCAGCCTGGGAAACCCGATGCAAGCTCCCTCACTGGCTCTCTATTTCCGGCAGGACTACGCCTTCCAGCTTCAGAAGGAACTTCTTGGCCTCCAGTCCGCCGGCGTACCCCACCAGAGAGCCGTCCGAGCCGATCACCCGGTGGCACGGGATGATGATGGAGATGGGGTTGTGTCCCACGGCGCCGCCAATGGCCCGGGGTGTGCTGTCCATCTCCTCCGCCAGTTCCCGGTACGACAAAGTGGAGCCATAGGGGATGTCTGCAATCCGGCGCCAGACTTTGCGGCGGAAGGGCGTGCCCGGTGGCGCCAGGGGCAGATCCAGGTGACTTACCTGCTCCCCGGCAAAGTAGCGCTTCAACCAGTCTGCGGTATCCCGAAAGACCGGGATGTCCGCATCCTTCCGATAGTCCTCCGGCAGCGTGGACATGTAGTATTTCTGCTGCTCCAGCCAGAGCCCGCAGAGATGCTCTCCGTCCCCGGCCAGGGTGAGCGGGCCCAAGGGGGAGGATATTTCCGCAGTGTACAGCATAAGCAAGCTCCTCTCTCAAAGTTGTTAGGGGGCATTGTACACGATGCAGCTGGAACAATCAAGTACTTTGTGCACTTTTTATAAGAGTTTACCGATATTTCACATTTCCCGGCGGGCAAACGCCTTGCAACCGCTTGATTTTCTGGATGAGCTCTCCTAGCTCGCAGGCCGCTTTCGCTGCCCTCAATCGCCCCTGGGCCCTCTTTCCTTACATTTTGCACCATTTCCGCTCCCGATTCGCCCTGAAATTCTGCACCTGTTCTCTCCTTGACGAATCTCCCTCCCCGGCGTACAATACGGGGCGATTTTGATTCCCGGAGGGCAAAGGGGTCTGCCCGGGAGCGGGAGGATTTTGCATGGTTACACGGACTAAGTACATTTTCGTCACAGGCGGCGTGGTGTCCGGCCTGGGCAAGGGCATCACCGCGGCATCTCTGGGCCGCCTTTTGAAGCAGCGGGGCCTGCGGGTGCGGGTGCAGAAGCTGGACCCGTATCTCAACGTGGATCCCGGCACCATGAGCCCCTATCAGCACGGCGAGGTGTTCGTCACGGACGATGGCGCCGAGACGGATCTGGACCTGGGCCACTACGAGCGCTTTATCGATGAGAACCTCACCGCCAACTCCTCTGTCTCCTCCGGCAAGGTGTACTGGAACGTGCTGAACGCGGAGCGGCGGGGAGACTTCCTGGGCGGCACAGTCCAGATCATCCCCCACATCACCAACGAGATCAAGCGGAACATCTACTCCCTGGAGGGCGAGGGCGCGGACGTGGCCATCGTGGAGATCGGCGGCACCGTCGGCGACATCGAATCCCAGCCCTTCCTGGAGGCCATCCGCCAGGTGGCGGCAGAGCGGGGCCGGCACAACGTGATGTTCATCCACGTCTCCCTCATCGTCTCCATCCCCGGCTCCGGGGAGCTGAAGTCCAAGCCCACCCAGCACTCCGCCAAGGAGCTTCTGAGCCTGGGCATCCAGCCGGACGTGATCATGTGCCGCAGCGACTACGAGATTCCCCGGGAAATCCTGGACAAGATCTCCCTCTTCTGCAACATCCCGCAAGACCACGCCATCCCCAACCTCACCGCCCCCATCCTCTATGAGGTGCCCCTGATGTTGGAGCGGGAGGGTTTGGCAGATGTGGTGGTCCGCCGCCTGGGTCTGATCTGCCACATGCCGGACCTCACCGAGTGGGCCACCATGGTCCACCGGGCGAAGAACGTCCACGGCACCGTTACCATCGCCCTCGTGGGCAAATATGTGGCCCTCCACGATGCCTACCTCTCCGTGGTAGAGGCCCTCACCCACGGCGGCATTGAGAACGATGTCCATGTGGAGATCCGCTGGGTGAACTCCGAGGATGTCACAGAGGAGACGGCAGAGAAGCTTCTGGCCGGTGCCCACGGCATCCTGGTGCCCGGCGGCTTCGGAGACCGCGGCATCGAGGGCAAGATCACCGCCATCCAGTATGCCCGGACCCACAAGATTCCCTTCCTGGGCATCTGCCTGGGCATGCAGATGGCCGTTGTAGAGTTCGCCCGCCACGTCTGCGGCATGGCGGACGCCCACTCCAGCGAGCTGAACCCCCACACCACCCATCCCGTCATCGACCTGATGCCCGATCAAGTAAACGTCACGGAAAAGGGCGGCACCATGCGGCTGGGCAGCTACCCCTGCCACCTGGTGGAGGGCACCCGCTCCGCCGAGATCTATGGCACCCTGGACATCCAGGAGCGCCACCGCCACCGCTACGAGTTCAACAACGCCTACAGAGAGGCCCTCACCACCGCCGGCCTCGTGCTCTCCGGCCTCTCCCCGGACGGCCGTCTCGTGGAGATGATCGAGCTGCCGGATCACCCCTGGTTTGTGGCCGGCCAGTTCCACCCGGAGCTGAAGTCCCGCCCCAACCGGGCCCACCCCCTGTTCCGCGGCTTCATCGGCGCGGCCAAAGCAGAGATGCTGCAGGTGTCCAAGTGAGCGCCTCCCCCATTTCCTTCATTTACCGCAGAAAAAGGGCCTGCATAGCGCATTGTTAAGGCCAAGAAAAACGCTCAGAAAGCAGAAGTGCTTTTCTGAGCGTTTTTTGCGGTCTGATACAACCGCCCGTCTCTCTGGGCAAGGTCCACGGTCTGCAGTGTACAGAAGAATAGCAAGACCACATTGTCGCTCTTTCCCGCTGGGCAGCAGATTTCACCGCTGGACAAGTTCAGACCGGGATTTGAGAAATTGCTGTAACAAATTGCCGTTTCGTGCATCTACCCTATGAGAGCGAGGTGAGAGAGTGGACAGCTTTGAACAGATATACAGCGCCTATGCCAAAGACGTGTACCGCTTTGCTTTGAGCTTGTGCAGCAACCCCACTGTGGCCGAAGACATCACCCAGGAGACGTTTTATAAGGCCCTGCGGGGCGCGAGCCGCTTTCGGGGTGACTGCCAGGTGAGAACCTGGCTGCTTCAGATCGCCAAAAATGAATGGCTGATGTACTGCCGGAAGCAGAAGCGGTTGGTCTGCCTGGAAGAGCGGCCAGAGGACATCTCCGAGGACAGTCCCGAAGAAGAGGTATCAAGGCGGGAGCTGCTGGCCCGCGTCAGGCGGCGGCTGGGCGAGCTGCCGGAGCCGTACCATTCGGTGTTCCTGCTGCGGCACTTTGGGGAACTGCCCTTCTCTCAGATCGGGCAGCTGTGCGGGAAGACAGAGAACTGGGCACGCGTGACCTATTACCGTGCGAAGGAGAAACTCAGGGAGGGATCAGAGTGAGCAAACTGCCTTGCGGCGTAGTGGAGGATCTGCTGCCGCTGTATATCGATGAACTCTGCAGAGAAGAGACGAAAGCGCTGGTGGCGGAGCATCTGGAGAACTGCCCTGTCTGCCGCAGCAAATGGGAAGCGATGCGGGGACCCACTGGGATGGAGACGGTGGTCCCCCGCCTGGTGGAGATGGAGGAGGAAGATGCTCGAATCGTGCTGAAAAAGGCCGCCACCCACTATCAAGGTGTGGCCGCCGGCGCGGTACTGCTGGTCTTGGTCGTGTGTCTTGCGATGTTTTTTGTGCTGGGCGGACCGGCGTGGCTGAATGAGGAGATCAACATTCCCGCCAGGGAGATCGAACTGATCGATGCCCAGGCCGAAGAGGACGGCACGGTGCGGCTGTTGATTGGGGCCGATAGCTATCACGCTGTCACCGGCGGCGGAATGCTGCTCCGCACCGATGAAAACGGCCAGACGTACTACATCGTTGCTTTCTGGGCCCACCGATACTCCTGGCTCAGTCCCCGGATGGACGGTCGGGACTACGCCTATACCTTTGACAGTAAAGAAGAGACGGCTGGAGTATCTAACTTGAAACCGGGGGATCGGGTCTATGCCTATGACGGCAGCAATATGATCCTCCTATGGGACGGCACAACAAGTTGAGGAGGGAGAATCAGTGATCGGCTCTATCCGCGTTTCCAACAGGGTCTTTTATCGGGGACTTTCCTTGGTCCTGCCCTATGGGTTGGTACTGGCTGTCACTCTGATGTCCTTGATTCGGCTGACCCAAGGGGTGCTCTCTCCCGTGGACTATCTGACCGATAGTCTGAAACTAGGTGAATTTGGCGTGCTGTATTTCGCCTTAGCCGGCTATGAGCTGACCTCCATGCTCCGCAAATTAGGCGGGCAGGAGTGTCTGTCCGCCATTCCAGGTGCCCAGTGCGGCCTGCTCTTTTCTCACATTCTGACCCTGCTCCCCCTACTGGCGGCGTGGTCCGCGGTGATCTTCGGCGGGCAGGCGATCTGTTACTTCCGGCAAGGGCTGGACTACCCGCCCTACCTGCTTCACTGTCTGCTGGCAGTGATTCTGTACTGCCTCTTGCCGGGACTGGACGGGCTGCTGCTAGGCGCATGCCTGGAGCAGGTTGGAAGGCCCGCCGCCTATGGCACCATCATGTTGGCGATCCTGCTGTCCAGTTCTGTCTGCGATGAACTTTTCGCCGGCGGTTCCCTGTTCGGCGTGTCCCCCATGGCGGTGTTTGACTGGTTCTACCTCACGGTGCCCAATGGAAACTGGACGGCCGATGCCAGTTACGGCGTGCCCATGGAGCTTTGCCGATGGTGCCTTGCCGTCTTTTGGTGCCTTGTTCTGACCGCTGTGCTGCTATGGCAGTATCGCAGAGATGGGGGGCGGGCGGTATCCATCGCCGCGGCGGTCCTTCTCGCGGCGGCACTGCTGTGCGCCGCTCGCTTTGCACTCCGCGGAGAGGACGATCTGCTGCTCAAGGACAGCCGGCCAGGCGGGATCCTGTCCAGCGAATACCAGTATCGCGCAGATCATCCCACAGGAGACCTTGGCGCGGCAGATTTTTCTGTGGAGGAGTATGACCTGAAGTTGACGGCGAAAGGGGCCCTCAAGGTGTCCGCTACGGTGAAGTTGAGCCGGGATGATCTGCGGGAATATCGCTTCACTCTTTATCACGGGTACGAGGTCTTGTCCGTCACCGATGAGCGAGGAGAGGCCCTTTCCTTCACAAGAGACGGGGACTTTCTGGACATATCTGCACCGGATGGCGCGAAGACATTCACTGTCCACTACAATGGCAAGGGCTGGAAATATATTGCCAACGCACAGGCCATCACCCTGCCCGGCTATTTCCCCTACTATCCCATGCCGGGGCATCTGGCCCTTTGGGCAGACGGCAGTGCGCAGTCAGTCACCGGTCTGCCGCCGGCCCGGTTTCGGGTGGAAGCGGCAACCCCGCAGACCGTATTCTCCAATCTCCCCAAAACCGGCCGCAATCAATTTGAGGGAGTGGCCGAGACTGCAACTTTGTACGCC
Source organism: uncultured Oscillospiraceae bacterium (assembly GCA_947629915.1). GTDB lineage: Bacteria > Bacillota > Clostridia > Oscillospirales > Oscillospiraceae > Enterenecus. The sequence continues at coordinate 45,231 of CANRFN010000001.1, forward strand.
GGACTGATAGATGAGACTGAGCGTGGCGGGGTCTCTTATATTTGCAGCCCAGTGGGCCGGGAGCAGGTTGAGAGCATTGATCTGGAACGCACAGAACGTCTCTGGCAGGAGTGGTGTGAGACCACAGGTGAGACACGGACGCTGGATCTGGTCGGAAAGAAGGTCTTCATCCAACCAGATACCATTTCCAACTGCGGAAAAGGAGACAGCGAGAGCGTGGTGGTCTTTGACGACCACATTTTGCTGGCCAACATGAACTCCACCCCAGAGACCATCTGTGCCTACTATCTATTGAAGTCCCTGCCTTCCGATGCGGAAAGAGGACTGCTGCGGGACGTGTTCAGGCAGGACCTGGTGGTAGGAATCGGAAACTGGAGCGGTGAAAAACCGGACTATGACGCACTGCAGATTCTTCGGGAGTATCCATCGATGAATGCCCTCAACGAGATCGGGGATGAGGAACAGTGGTTTGCCGCCGTGGAACAGTATACAAGTGCAAGCGAACAGTTCCATACGCTGTATGCCTGGCAATGCAGTCAATTGGGACGGGATACGGTTCTCCGGGAGGTGTACCAATATCTGAAAGACAGTACACCATGCCAGGACCAGGTGACATTCCTATATGATCTGGGAGGTGCTTGTTAATGCTGGAAGTCAGTCATGTTGAGATGCGGTTCGGGCAAAAGAAGGTTCTGAGAGGCGTCACCCTGACACTGCGGCAGGGGGTATACGGCCTGCTGGGGCCCAACGGTTCCGGCAAGACCACACTCATGCGCTGCATCGCCGGCGTCTACCACCCTGCCGCCGGGACAATCCGTACCCCAGAGCGCATCGGATATCTGCCTCAGCGGTTCGGGATGTTCAAACAGCTTACGGTCTATGAGACGATGGCCTATTTTGCCGCCCTAAAGCAGATCCCGGCCAGGGCCCAGCGGAACGAAATTATGGAGTGTCTGGAACAGGTCCATCTGGCAGACCGCGCCAAAGACAGGATGGGTGCACTCTCTGGCGGCATGGTGCGCCGGGTGGGAATCGCCCAGGCGTTGCTAGGTCACCCGGAACTGATCCTGGCGGACGAGCCCACAGCTGGGCTGGACCCAGAGGAACGTCTGCGGTTCAAAAACGTCATCTCCAACCTACGAGGAGGTCCCACCGTTGTCCTCTCCACCCATATCGTGGAGGATGTGGAGTCCAACTGCGACCACATTGTCCTTCTGTACGGCGGCACGGTGCTGACAGAGGGCACGGCGGACGACCTGCGGGCACGGGCAGCGGGCAAGGTGTACTCTGTCCCTGCAGACAAGAGGTGTCTATTGCAGCAGCCATATCATCTGCTCCGTGAGGAGGCGGAGACCGGAACGCTGCGCGTCCTCTCCAATCTGCCGCAGCCTGGGAATCTGGCTGCTCCCACCGTGGAGGACGGATATATGCTCTATATCCGGGGCCGGACATGATCTGCAGCCTCCAACTGATCCGCCTGACCTTCCGGCGGACGCTGCCGCTCTTTCTGGCGCCCATTGTCTCAGCCTATCTCGTTCTCCCCCTGATTGCGGCGGCGGGGCTGGCCTCCGGAAGTTGGGAGACCGCTCTTGAAAACCTGACCTATGGGGAGCAGGCCATACTGCCTGTGGGCGGTCTGTTGTGGGCGTTTGCCTATCTCCAGGTGTGGGTGGACAGCGATGGCGAGGAGACGATGCGGGCCTGCCGCCGAGGAAAACACGTCTGTGCCGCCGAACTACTGATGCTGAACATCGGCTTTGCGGTGATGCTGCTGCCGGCGTTGGTGGCTGGAACACTGTTCTTTAGGCCTCTGTGGACGGAGTACGCCCGGCTGATCCCCCAGGGGTTTTTCTTCACTGGGCTGTTCTATCTGGCGGCAATCCTGCTCCGCTCGGTGACGATGGGTGGAATGCTGGTGCTGGTCTATCACCTGTTCTGCGTCTTTTTCTGCCGCAACGTGGAGATGCGGGGATACTGTCTCATCCGGCCGGATGCATTGGCGAATGAAGCGGCCTTTCCCTATATTCCGATCTTGTTGAGCGGGGCTGCTATGTATTTGCTTGGGGCGTGGAGAGAAAGCAGGCCTGTTCGCCAGTAGAATACCGCTTGCGTTCAACAAAGAGTACCAGGGTTCAAAGTAGAGAATGCTGCGGGCATCCAAGTGAGCGTTGTCCCGCAACTGAGTCCAAAAAATCCCGCCGGCGGTGCCGGCGGGATTTTTCATTGGGAAATATGGTGCTGTAAAGGAAATGACCTTTGCAGATATTTCGCTCAGTCCAGAGGCTCTACCCAGCCGTACGGGTCTGCCTCGGTGCCCCACTGGATGCCGGTGAGGGTGTCGTACAGGGTCTGGGTGAGGTGGCCGATGCCGCCGCCGTTCACCACGCAGCTGCGCTCGCCCCAGGCCAGCACGCCGATGGGGGAGACAACGGCTGCGGTGCCGGTGCCCCAGGCCTCTTCCAGGGCGCCGGACTCGGCTGCCTCAAAGAGCTCTTCGGCGGAGATGAGGCGCTCCTCTACGGTGTAGCCCCAATCCCGCATCAGCTCCAGGCAGCTCTTGCGGGTGATACCGGGGAGCACCGAGCCGGTGAGCTTCGGGGTGACCACTTTGCCGTTGATCTTGAACATGACGTTCATGGAGCCAACCTCTTCGATATACTTGCGGTTGACGCCGTCCAGCCAGAGCACCTGAGAGAAGCCCTGCTCCTCTGCCCGCTCGCCAGCGCGGATGGAGGCGGCGTAGTTGCCGCCGCACTTGGTGTAGCCGGTGCCGCCCTTCACAGCGCGGACGTCATCGTTCTCCACGTAGATCTTCACCGGGTTCAGGCCCTCGGGGTAGTAGGCGCCCACCGGGCAGGTGATGATGGCGAAGAGATAGCTGTGGGAGGCGTGCACGCCGAGGCCGTTATCTGTGGCGATGATGAAGGGGCGGATATAGAGGGACGTGCCCTTCTGGTCCGGCACCCAGCCCTCGTCCACCTTCACCAGGGCCTTCACGGCCTGGACGAAGTCGTCCTCGGGGATCTCGGGGATGCACATTCTCTGGCATGAGGAGTTCATCCGGCGGGCGTTCTCTCTCGGGCGGAAGAGCTGAACCTTGCCCTCATCGGTGCGGTATGCCTTCATGCCCTCGAAGATCTCCTGGGCATAGTGGAAGACCATGCAGCTGAGCTCAAAGGGCATGGGGCCATAGGGGACGATCCGGGGATCGTGCCAGCCCTTGCCGGTATGATATTCCATCAGGAACATGTGATCCGTGAAAGTCTTGCCAAATACCAGCGTATTGGGATCCGGATGCGGCTTGGGGGAATCCGTGCGGGTAATTTTGATATCCAACATGCTGCCTCTCTCCTTACACAACAGATTTCTATAAATGTTGGAAGCGCAACCAATGCTGCCAAACTTAGTATATCAGCCTTGGAATCGTCCTGCAACGTCGATTTATCCAAAATGGAGTGTGATATTGTTCTTGTTTTTAGCCGGTTGTTTTGCTATAATGTAGCAGTGTATGTCCCTGAGGGGATGGATCCATTGTGCCAGCCGGTTTTCCGCCTGGCTGAAAGCGGCAAGGGGTGGCAGTATGTCCAAACAACTTTCGAAGATTCTCACCCCCAAAATGGGGCTCTGTTTCATTCTCCTATTGATCTTCTCCGGCACCACCGCCGCCCTGGGCCGCGTAGATGTGGCACTGGCAGAGCTGGTGATCACCGCCGTGCTCTTCGTGTACTACCTGGTGACGGTGTACCGCCAGAGCCGGGAGGCCGCCCGCTTTCTGGACACCCTCACCCGCTCCATGGACGAGGCCAGCCGGGAGAGCACGCTGAACTGTCCCTTCCCCATGGTGATGTTCCGCCCGGACAGCGGCGAGGTGCTCTGGTCCAACGACCACTTTTTGAAACTCCTGGGCGGCAAGGACCGGATCTTCGACACACAGCTCTCTGAACTGCTCCCCGGCTTCGACACCCGCTGGCTCCAGGAGGGCAAGCCCTTCTGCCCGGATGAGGTGCGGATGCAGGGCCGGCGCTATCAGGTGTACGGCACCCTCTCCCACTCGGACGGCGAGGACGACACCTACACCATCGCCACCACATACTGGCTGGACGTCACCAGTCTGAAGAACACGGAGGACCTCTATCGCGCCACCCGGCCGGTGGTGGGCATTCTGCAGCTGGACAACTACGAAGAGCTCTACAAGAACCAGGAGGACTACATCCGGGCCTCCATGCTCCGGGACATCAGCCAGCGCCTCTCCACCTGGGCCAAGAAGTCCAACGGCTTCCTCACCCAGATGGACCGGGACAAATACCTGTTCTTCTGCGAGGAGCAGTACCTGGAGGACATGAAAGAGGAGAAATTTGCCCTGCTGGACGCCATCCGGGAGGTCCGGGATCCCTCCGGCATGAGCGCCACCCTCTCCATGGGCCTGGGCGTAGACGGAGAGACCCCGGCAGACCTCTTCAAGATGGCCCATGACGCCGTGGAGATGGCCCAGTCCCGGGGCGGAGACCAGGCGGTCATCAAGAACAACATGAACTTCGAGTTCTACGGCGGCCGCAGCGTAGAGACAGACCGGCACAACAAGGTGCGCAGCCGCTTTCTGGCGGACACCTTGGCCAACCTCATCGCCGAGTCCTCCTGCGTGGTGGCTATGGGCCACCGGAACCCGGACATGGACGCGGTGGGCGCCTGCGTGGGCATCGCCGCCATCTGCCGCTGGAAGCACATCCCCTGCTATATCCTCAAGCCCTCCGTCCCCAACCCCGCAGACATACTGTATAAGCGGATGGCAGATGTGGAGGAGTACCGCAACACTTTCCTGGACTCCCAGGCCATTCTGGAGAAGATGGGGCCCCGCACCCTTCTCGTGGTGGCAGACACCAGCCGTCCGGAACAGGTGATAGACCGCTCCGTGCTGAACGCCGCCACCCGGGTGGCTGTGATCGACCACCACCGGAAGGCCGCCACTTATATTGAGGGGCCCGCTCTCAGCTGCCTGGAGCCCTACGCCTCCTCCGCCTGCGAGATGGTGAGCGAGATCATCAGCTACCTGATGCGGGTGACGGACCTGCTCCCCGCCGAGGCCGAGGCGCTGCTCTCCGGCATGATGCTGGACACCAAGAACTTCACCATGCGCACCGGCGTGGGCACCTTTGAGGCCGCCGCCATGCTCCGCCGGGCTGGCGGCGACACCGCCCGGGTCCGCAGCCAGCTCTTCCAGACCCGCTTCAACGATGCCGTGGCCAAATACGGCCTCATCCAGGCCGCCCGCATGTACGGCCGGGGGGTGGCCATCGCCACCTCCGAGCAGAATGTGGGCCGGGTGATCGCCGCCCAGGCCGCCGATGAGCTGCTCACCATCGATGGGGTGGGCTCGTCCTTCGTGCTCTACACTGATGGCGAACAGGTCTATATCTCCGGCCGCAGCAAGGACAACACCAACTGCCAGCTGATTCTGGAGAAGATGGGCGGCGGCGGCAACGCCAATGTGGCCGGCGCTCAGGTGTCCGGTCGCACGGTGGCCGAGGTCACAGCAGAGCTCACCCACTGTCTGGACCGATATTTCCAGGACGAGACCGCCTCCCCGGAGGGATGAGCCGGTCTTGCCCAGGAAGGAGGAAATCCCCATTCAAACCAGCACTTTCTCTGTGCCAGAGTCCCCTGTCCGGGCGGATATGGCCCAGGCCCTCTACGACAGCATTTCCCAAGCCGCCGATGTGGCGGTGATGGGCCACCACAACCCGGACATGGACTCTCTGGGCGCTGCCGCCGGCATCGCCGCCATCTGCCGGCGGATCGGAAGCGGCTGCCACATCCTGCAGCCCGCCACCCCCTGTGCCGCGGATCCCCTCTATCAGCAGCTCTTCGGCGTAGAGCTCTACCAGGACCGGTTCCAGCTGCCCTCGGAGGCGTCTCTCACCCCGGACACGCTGCTGCTCATCGTAGACGCCAACCGCCCTGAGATGGTGATGTGCCCTGCCCTTCTGGAAAAGGCCAGCCGCATCGCGGTGATCGATCACCACGTTCCCGGGGACAGCCAACTGGAGCGCACGGACCTCCGCATCCAGGACACGGCGGTCTCTTCCACCTCGGAGCTGGTCTGCGATGTCCTCCGCTGCTTTCTGAACCCGGAAGACCTGCTGCCGGCGGAGGCGGACGCCCTCTTATCCGGCATCATGCTGGACACCCGCAATTTCACCAAGCGCACCACTGCTGAGACCTTTGCCACCGCGGCCTTTCTGATACAGGCCGGCGGAGACCCCGGCCGGGTGCAGAAGATGCTGCAGACCAGCCGGGAGGACGTCCTCGCCCGCCACCACATCGTGGAGCAGGCCCGGATGTTCCGGCAAGGGGTGTCCATCGCTGTGTCCACCACCCCGGTGAACCCGATCTCGGCGGCCCAGGCGGCAGATGAGCTGCTCACCATCGAGGGCACCGGCGCATCTTTCGTCCTCTATCCCTTCGGCAACACGGTGCGCATCTCCGCCCGCAGCACAGACGGCACCGATGTGCAAAAGATATTGGCCCAACTGGGCGGAGGCGGCAGTAAGGACGCCGCAGGCGCCCAGCTGCCCAACGTCACCCTGGCGGCCGCCACCGCCGATCTGGAAAGAGCCATCCGCCGGTTCACCGGCGGTCCTACATAGACCATCTCCCTACAGATTAGGATGGTCTCACATCGATTTCTCACGTTTCACATTTTGGGAGGTTTTTATCATGAAAGTCATACTGCAGCAGGATGTCCGCGGACAGGGCAAAAAGGGACAGCTGGTAGAGGTATCGGACGGCTACGGCCGCAACTACCTCCTGCCCCGGAAGCTGGCCATCGAGGCCACTGCGGAGAACCTGAACACCATGAAGATGCAGGACAAGGCCAAGGCCGCAAAGCTGGCCCAGGAAAAGGCCGCCGCCACTGCCCTCTCCGAGCAGCTGAAAAACTGCCCCGTCCGGGTCCGCGCCCGGGCCGGCCAGGGCGGCAAGCTCTTCGGCGCCGTCACCAGCCAGCAGATCAGCGATGCCCTGAAGGAGCAGTACAACATCGACATCAGCAAGAGCCAGCTGATCCTGGGCGACCCCATCAAGGCCTTCGGCTCCTACGAGATCAAGGCAAAACTGGGCAATGAGATCTCCGGCACCGTCTACCTCATGGTAACCGAGGAGAAATAAGCCCCTATTCTTTCCTGCAAAAGAGGTGAATCCGTTGCCACCAGAAGAAGAACTTGCCCGTCTGCAGGTACCCCGCGCCATAGACGCCGAGCAGTCTGTTCTGGGCGCCATGCTCATAGACGCCCGCTGCGTGCCGGACGTCATGAGCAAGCTGCGGCCGGATGACTTCTATATGCGCACCAACCGGGAGATCTTTGAGGTCCTCTTCCGCATGTTCAACCGCTTCGAGACCATCGATGTGGTGACGGCGGTAAACGCCATGAAGCGGGAGGGGGTCTACAACGAGCAGACCTCCCTGACCTACCTCCGGGATCTGGTGGAGAACACCCCGTCCACCGCCAACGTGATGGACTACGTGGACATCGTGCTGGACAAGGCGGTATTGCGGCGGATCTCAGACACCTCTGCGGAGCTGGCCGAGCTGGCCCGGGCCGAGGGCAGCACCGCCGCTGAGGTGCTGGACGTGGCGGAGCAGCGGATCTACGCCATCCGCCAGGGCCGGTCTGCCAAGGGTCTCACCCACATCTCACTGGTCATGGCCAACGTGTACAACACCATTCGGGCCCGCCAGGAGAGCGGCGCGGACTTCCCCGGCCTCTCCACCGGTCTCATCGACCTGGACCGGCGGATCACCGGCCTGAACAACTCAGACCTCATCATCGTGGCCGCCCGCCCCGGCGTGGGCAAGACCTCCCTGGCCTTGAACATCGGCGTGGAGGTGAGCAAGAACTCCGGCAAGACCGTGGCGGTGTTCTCCCTGGAGATGAGCAAGGAGCAGCTGGGCACCCGCCTTCTCTCCGCCGAGGCCCTGATGGACAACAAGAAGCTCCTCACCGGCCGCATCGCCGGGGACGAGGAGTGGGGACGGCTGGCCCTGGGCGTGGCCTCTCTCAGCTCCGCCAAGATGTATATCGATGACGACTCCTCCCTTACGGTGGCGGACATCAACGCCAAGTGCCGCCGGATTGAAAACCTGGGCCTTGTCATCATAGACTACCTGCAGCTCATGACCTCCGCCGGCGGCCCCACCCGCAGCCAGGAGAGCCGGCAGCAGGTGGTGTCCGACATGACCCGCGCTTTGAAGCTCATGGCCAAGGAGCTGAACGTGCCGGTGATCTGCATGTCCCAGCTGTCCCGCGCCAACGAGAACCGGGCCACCGGCCAGCGCCGTCCCATGCTCTCGGACCTGCGGGAGTCCGGCTCCATCGAACAGGACGCGGACATCGTGCTCTTCCTCTACCGGGAGAGCTACTATGAGGAGGACACCGAGAACCCCAACGTGGCCGAGTGCATCGTGGCCAAGAACCGCCACGGCGAGACCGGCACCGTGATGCTGGAGTGGCGGCCGGAGTTCACCCTCTTTCGCAACCTGGCCATCAGCGAGGAAGATCTGTGAGCCGGGCGGAAGAACTGTTCCGGGCAGACCTGATCCCCCCGGGCGGAGCGGTGGTGTGCGCCGTCTCCGGCGGGGCGGACTCCGTGTGCCTGCTCCACCTGCTGCGGCTGCACCAGGCCAAGGTGCCCTTCAACCTCATCGCCGCCCATTACAACCACAAGCTGCGGGGTGCGGAATCAGACCGGGACGAGGCCTTTGTCCGGGCTCTGGTGTCCAGCGATGCCATGGCCCTGGAGGGCCTGCCGCCCCTGCCCCTCTATGTGGGCAGCGGCGATGTGGCGGCGGAGGCGGCCAGGCGAAAGGGCGGCACCGAAGAGGCAGCCAGACTGCTGCGGTACCGCTTCCTTCAGGAGACCGCAGATTCTCTGGGCGGGGCCTGGATCGCCACCGCCCACACCGCAGACGACAACCTGGAGACCTTTTTTCTCCACTTTCTCCGGGGCAGCGGCCTCACGGGTCTCGCCGGCATCCGCCCGGTGCGGGACAACCTGTTGCGGCCCATGCTGGACATCACCCGGCGGGACGTGGAAGACCACCTGGACCAGTATGCCCTCCCCCATGTGGAGGACAGCACCAACCGCAGTGAGGACTACAGCCGCAACCGGATCCGCCATCGCGTGATCCCCCTGCTCTCAGACCTCTCCCCCCGGCTGGATCAGCGGGGGCGAGACACCCTCCGGTACCTCCGGGAGGATGAGGACTATCTGCAGCAGGAGGCGGCGAAGGCAGTTGCTGAGGCGGTTGAGGAAAACGGCACCCTGCGGATCCCCGCCGAGACGGTGGCCCGGCTTCCCCGGCCCCTGGCCGTCCGGGCAGCGCAGCAGCTGCTCTCCCGCCTCACAGATGGGACCGTGCCCGCCTCCGCCTTTCACCTGGAGAGCATCCTCCGCATCGCGGCATCGGAGGATCCCGGCGCCGCAGCGGATCTCACCGGCGGCGTCTCCGTGCAGAGGGCCTACCGGGATCTGATCTTGTCCAGGACTACGGCATCTGCCGCCCCTCCCCCGCCCCAGCCGCTGCGGCTGGGGGAGAACCGCTGGGGCAGCTGGCGCATCACCCTGGCGGAGGAGCTCGCCCCGGGGAAGGCGTACCGGGGCCCGGGAGACTTCTTCCTCCTGCCCGGCCTGTACTCCGTGCGGGCCCGCCGGGAGGGCGACACCCTACAGCTGGGACCCCGGCCCAGAAAGACCGTAAAGAAGCTGCTCATAGACAGCAAAGTTCCCCGGGTACGGCGGGACCAGCTGCCTGTTCTGGAGCGGGACGGCCGAGCGGCGGCCCTGGGCTCCTTTGGCCCGGAGCGCAGCTTTCTCGCCGTTTCCAACACCCCATCCCTTCACATCACCATCGCCGAACTCTATCAGGACAAAGGAGAATGACTCATGCATCAGGACATCGCAAGGATCATGTACACCGAGCAGGAAATCAAGGACCGCGTCCAGGCTCTGGGCAAGATGATCACCCGGGACTATCAGGGCAAAGCCCCCGTTCTGGCCTCTGTGCTGCGGGGCTCCTACATCTTTATGGCGGACCTGTCCCGCGCCATTGAACTTCCCGTCTCCATCGACTTTATGGCAGTTTCCTCCTACGGCTCCGGCACCGTGAGTTCCGGCCAGGTGGAGATCAAGAAGGACCTCTCGGACTCCATCGAGGGCAAGGACCTCATCGTAGTGGAGGACATTCTGGACTCCGGCAACACCCTCTACTACCTCATGGACGTTCTGAAGGTGCGCAAGCCCGCCTCCATCCGCATCTGCACGCTGCTGGATAAGCCGGGCCGCCGCCAGAAGCCCATCCGGGCAGACTATGTGGGCTTTGTGATCCCGGACGCCTTTATCGTGGGCTACGGCCTGGACTACGATGAGAAGTACCGCAACCTGCCCTACATCGGACTGCTCAAGCCCGAGATCTACGATCAAGCCAAATGAGGAGCGCTGTCTGTTGAAAAAAATAAATCTAGCATCCATCATGCCCTTTCTGCTCATCCTGATCTTCGTGGTCTACTTCTTCCTGATCTCCAGTGCGGGTTCCCAGAGCGACATCCCGTACTCCCAGGTGACCACCTTGTTTCAGGAGGGAAAGGTCTCCCGCTTCAGCGTATCCGGCAGCGGCGAGCTCACCCTGCTGACCACCGATCAGCAGATGCTGCGCCACAAGCTGGCGGATGTGGAGCGCTTCCGGGCAGAACTGGGCTCCCTCTGGGAGGAGCAGCTGGCCGATGGCACCCTGACGGACTACAACTTTGAGCCCGCCTTTGAGATGCCCATGTGGATGATGGTCCTGCTGCCGGTGCTCATCTCAGCGCTCACCATATTCGCCATCTTCACCCTCTCCGCCCGCTCGGCAGGCGGCACCATGAACGGCCCCGGCGGCAACTTCGTCCACGCCCGGGCCTCGGACGGCGGGGACAGCCCGGTGACCTTTGCCGATGTGGCCGGCGCCGATGAGGAGAAGCAGGAGCTGCAGGAGATCGTGGACTTTCTGAAAGATCCCCAGCGGTATATCGATCTGGGCGCCCGGATCCCCAAGGGCGTGTTGCTGGTTGGCCCTCCCGGCACCGGCAAGACGCTTCTGGCCAAGGCCGTGGCCGGCGAGGCCGGGGTGAAGTTTCTCACCATCTCCGGATCAGACTTCGTGGAGCTCTACGTGGGCGTTGGCGCGTCCCGGGTGCGGGACCTGTTCCAGCAGGCCAAGGCCGAGCCCCCGGCCATCGTCTTCATCGATGAGATCGATGCGGTGGGCCGGCAGCGCGGCGCCGGCCTGGGCGGCGGCCACGATGAGCGGGAGCAGACCTTGAACCAGCTTCTCGTGGAGATGGACGGCTTCTCCGCCAACCAGGGCGTGATCGTGATGGCCGCCACCAACCGCCAGGACATCCTGGACCCCGCCCTGCTGCGGCCCGGCCGCTTTGACCGCCAGATCTATGTGGGCCAGCCGGACATCAAGGGCCGGGAGGAGATCCTGAAAGTCCACACTCGGGCCAAACCCCTGGCGGAGGACGTGGACCTCCGGGAGATCGCCCGGGAGACCACCGGATTTACCGGCGCCGACCTGGAGAACCTGATGAACGAGTCCGCCCTTCTGGCCGCCCGGAACCACCAGCGGTTTATCACCCTGCAGAACGTGCAGGACTCTGTGATCAAGGTGATCGCAGGCCCGGAGAAGAAGAGCCGGGAGCAGGTGGAGGCAGACCGCCGCATCACCGCCTTCCACGAGGCCGGGCACGCCGTGGTGAGCCACTATCTGCCCACCCAGGACCCCGTCCAGCAGGTCACCATCATCCCCAGAGGCCAGGCCCTGGGCATGACCATCAACCGGCCGGAGCGGGACCGGGACCACGTCACCCGGCAGAAGCTCATGGAGACCCTCTCCACCCTCCTGGGCGGGCGGGCCGCCGAGGAGACCATGCTGGGCTATGTGTGTACCGGGGCGGTGAGCGACCTGCAGCGGGCCACCCAGATCGCCCGCAACATGGTGACCCAGTACGGCATGAGCAGCCGCCTGGGCCCTGTGGTGTACGACACCAATCACGATGAAGTTTTCCTGGGCCGCTCCATGGCCCAGGCCAGACCCTACTCCGAGGAGACCGCCTCCCTCATAGACAGCGAGGTAAAGGCGCTGCTGGACGAGGCCTATCAGCGCTGCCTGGAGATCCTGGCCAAAAACCGGCCGGAGCTGGAAGCCGTGGCGGCCTATCTGCTGGAACATGAGAGCATGGACGCCGCCGCATTCCGGAATATCTGCGGCGAGCCTGCCTCCCGGCTGGCGCCGGAGATGTAGAGGAGATGCATTGATGGAACCCAAGCAAACAAATCCGTCCCCAGAGGAGGACGTCACCGAGGTGTTGCTCCCCGGCAATCCGGAGGACGACCTCTCGGAAAATGAGCGCCAGTCCCTTCTGGCGGACACCCTTCTGGAGGCCTCTCTCACCCAGGATGCATCCCCTGCCCCGGAGGACAAGTCGGAGGGCGGGGATCAGCCCCTGTTGGGCCGTCTCATGCGCTCCTCCAAAGAGGGGAAGAATAAGAAGCAGAAGGCGGACTCCGCCCAGGAGATGTACCTGAACATCCGGTCTCTTGTGACCATGATGGCCGTCTTCATCCTGGTCTTCACCTTTGTGGCACGGGTGATCGTGGTCTCCGGCCCGTCTATGGAGAACACCTTGCAGAACGGCGATGTGATCGTGATCTGGTCCCTCCTCTATGACCCGAAGCCGGGCGACATCGTGGTGCTCACCCAGCAGTCCTATCAGGAGGACAGCATCGTAAAGCGGATCATCGCCACCGGCGGACAGCATGTGGACATCGACTACGAGCGCGGCACCGTGTCTGTGGACGGCAATGTGCTGGATGAACCCTATATCAAAGAGGCCATGCGGGTGCCGGACTACGGCGCCTCCGTGACATCGGTGACGGTGCCGGAGGGCTGCCTCTTTGTGATGGGAGACAACAGGAACCACTCCGCAGACAGCCGGTATACGCCTATCGGCATCATAGACGCCCGGTGCGTCATCGGGAAGGCGGTAGTGGTGCTGTACCCCTTCTCGGACTTTCACGTTCTCTAAGCAGGCACGGAGGTGATCTCACATGCATCGTAAAACGCATATGCGGCTCCCCTGGCTGATCGCCACCGCTGTGGGGGCCATCGCCGGAATCCTGCTGCGCCGGATGCAGCTGGGAAGTGCATTTGAAGAATCCGGCCTGGCCACCCCCGGTGCCCCCACCACCGTGATGCTGCTCTGCGGCCTCGCCATCATTATGGCGGTGTTCTCCATGCTCACCGCCGCACAGCCCATTTCGAAAGACAGCCGGAACCGCCCCGCGGGGGCAGACCGGGCCCTCATCGATCCGGACAACAAGGTGTTTCCCGTGCTGCTGGTGATCGCGGCATTTCTGGACCTGGCCGCAGCCCCCTTCTTTCTCACCAACGGCTTTCAGCTGCTCTCCGGCTCCCTCCAGGTACACCAGGTGGCTGAGATGTCTACCAACAACGGCCTTCTGATCTTTGCCGCCGGCGTGGGCGCCGTGCTCAGCTTTATCGGACTCTTCCAGATGGCCCGGGAGTGCAACACCCCCGGCCGCCGGGGCCGCAGCGGGTTCGGCGGGGTGATGCCCGCCGCCGGCTGCTGCATCTGGCTCATGGAGCACTTCCGCTCTTTCGCCCCTCACCCGGAGCTCTGGGAGTACGGGCCCCAGCTCATCGCCATCGCCGTCGCCATGTTCTTCTACCTGGATCTGGCCAGTCTGGCCTCCACTGCCCCCCACCCCAAGCGGTCCCTGTGGCTGGGTGCCATGACTGTGGTCCTCTCCACCCTGTCCCTGCTCAACGCCCCCCATCTCGGCGACATGATTCTGCTGTGTTCCCAGACTCTGGCCGCCATAGCCGTGCTCTGGCAGATGCCGGACAATCTGAACCTTCCCCTGCCGGACAGCACGCAACCTGAACCTTAAGGAGGAACCCTCTCTATGAGTAAACCCAAATTCTATATCACCACCCCCATCTACTACCCGTCCAACAAACTGCACATCGGGCATACCTACTGCACCGTGGCCACCGATGCCATGGCACGCTACAAGCGTCTGCAGGGCTGCGATGTGATGTTCCTCACCGGCACAGACGAGCACGGACAGAAGATCGAGGGCGCCGCCAAAGAGGCCGGCATCACCCCGCAGCAGTTCGTGGACAACATCGTGACAGGCCCCCGGGGCGTGCTGGACCTCTGGAAGCTGATGAACATCTCCTATGACCGGTTCATCCGCACCACCGATGACTACCACGTCCACGCCATCCAGCGGATCTTCAAGCGGATGCACGACAACGGGGACATCTACAAGGGCAAATACGTGGGCAAGTACTGCAAGCCCTGCGAGTCCTTCTGGACCGAGAGCCAGCTGAAGGACGGCAAGTGCCCGGACTGCGGCCGCGAAGTGGTGGACGCCGAGGAGGAGGCCTATTTCTTCCGGCTCAGCAAGTACGCAGACCGGATCCAGCATCTCCTGGAGGACACGGACTTTCTGGAGCCCCGCAGCCGGGTAAACGAGATGGTGAACAACTTCATCAAGCCAGGCCTCGAGGACCTCTGCGTCTCCCGCACCTCCTTCACCTGGGGCGTGCCGGTGGACTTTGACCCCGGCCATGTGGTCTACGTCTGGGTGGATGCCCTCTTCAACTATATGACCGCCCTGGGCTTTGAGAACGATGCCCACCAGGACCTGGACAAGTTCTGGCCCGCAGACGTGCACTTTGTGGGCAAGGAGATCGTCCGCTTCCACTCCATCATCTGGCCGGCCATGCTCATGAGCCTGGACCTGCCCCTGCCCAAGAAGGTATACGGCCACGGCTGGCTGCTGCTGGACGGCGGCAAGATGTCCAAGTCCAAGGGCAACGTGGTGGATCCCTATCTGCTGGCAGAGCACTTCGGCGTGGACGCCCTGCGGTTCTTCCTGCTGCGCACCTTCCCCTTCGGCTCCGATGGCAACTTCTCCAACGAGGCCCTTATCAACACCATCAATGTGGATCTGGCCAACGACCTGGGCAACCTCCTCAGCCGCACCACCGCCATGGTGCAGAAGTACTTCGGAGAGAGGCTCCCCGCGGACCGGCAGTGGGACGAGAGCCTGGACCGGGATCTGCAGCAGATGGCCAGCGGCCTTCGGGACGAGTACGAGGCGGAGATGGAGCGCTATCAGTTCCAGAACGCCCTGGACAAGGTGTTCAAGGTGATCCAGCGGGCCAACAAGTATATCGATGAGACCGCCCCCTGGGTGCTGGCCAAGGACATGAACGCCAACGCCGGCCGTCTCGCCGCCGTGCTCTATTACCTGCTGGAGACCACCCGCATCTGCGGCATTCTCCTCACCCCGTTCATGCCCGAGAGCATGGACAAGCTCTTCCAGCAGATCGGCGCCCCAGCGGACTGCCAGACCTGGGAGAGCGCAGCCCAGTGGGGCGCTCTGCCTGCGGATCACATCTCCAAGGGAGACAACCTCTTCCCCCGCATCGACATGGAAAAGGCCCTGGCCGAGCTGGAGGAAATCTCCGCGAAGGCCGCCGAGCCCGCCGGCCCCTTGGTGGAAGTGGAGCCCCAGTTGGAGACCCCGGTGGACTTTGACACCTTCTGCGCCTGCGACATGCGGGCCGTGAAGGTGAAGGCCTGCGAGAAGGTGAAGAAGTCCAAGAAGCTTCTCAAGTTCACCCTGGATGACGGCACCGGCACGGACCGCACCATCCTCTCCGGCATCGCCATGTACTACACCCCGGAGGAGCTGGTGGGCAAGACCCTGGTGGCCATCGTGAACCTGCCGCCCAGACCGATGATGGGCGAGACGTCCTGCGGCATGCTGCTCTCCGCCGTCCACAAGGAGGACGGCCAGGAGAAACTGCACCTCATCATGGTGGACAACAGCATCCCCGCCGGCGCCCGCCTCTGCTGAGATGGTATGCGGAAGGTATTGCTGAGCGTATCGCTGCTCCTTTTCCTGTTCTGTACCGCCTGCACCGGCGACATGACCATAGACGAGTCCCTCGTCCGCACCTTCATCAGCGAGGCCAATGTGATCCAAGGCACCGTGGGAGAGGCCATGCACACCGCCTGGTTCGACTTCACGGTGAACGCCACCCGCACCGCCCAGGCGTACGGCGGGCAGCAGCCGGAGGACAACGCGGTCTTCCTGGTGGCGGATATCACGGTGACCAGCACCATCGACCAGGACATCCCCCTCTACGCCGCGGACTTCATGCTGCTCTGGTCTGACGGCTTCGACAACGCCCTGGTGGCCTGGACGGACACCCAGTTCCCCCAGGAGTACACCCTGGCGGCCGGCGAGACGGTCCGATATGACGCGGTCTATCAGGTGCCGGTGGACGGCCTCACCGTCCCCATCGCGGAAGAGGATGTGCTGCCCTCAGACAGCGGCGGGGCGGTGGCCTACGCCATCTACTTCCAGGAGTACTTTGAGGACGACACCAGGGGCTCCCAGTACTGCGTCACCGTGTCCCCGGAAGTGGCGGGGACGGCAGAATAGGAGGCAGTTTCCATGCTCTTTGACACCCATGCCCACTATGACTCCCATCAGTTTGACCGAGACCGGGAGGAGGTGCTGGCGGCCCTTCCCGGGGCAGATGTGGCCCTGGTGGTAAACCCCGGCTGCGACCTCCCCTCCTCCCGGATGGCGGTCTCCCTGGCGGAGACCCACAGCGGCATCTACGCCGCTGTGGGGGTCCACCCGGAGGACTGCGCGGACTGGACCGATGCCATGTTGGACGAGCTTCGGGCGCTGGCGGCCCACCCCAAAGTGGTGGCCATCGGCGAGATCGGCCTGGACTACTACTGGAAGGAGAATCCCCCCAGGGAGTTCCAGCAGCACGTCTTCCGGGCCCAGATGGCCCTGGCCCAGGAGCTGGACCTGCCGGTGATCGTCCACGACCGCGAGGCCCACGGGGACAGCATGGACATCGTCCGGGACTTTCCCGAGGTCCGAGGCGTGTTTCACTGCTTCTCCGGCAGCGCCGAGATGGCCAAAGAGCTGGTGCGCCTGGGCTGGCACATCTCCTTCACCGGGGTGCTCACCTACCCCAACGCCCGGAAGGCCATTGAGGCCGCAGACGTGATCCCCCTGGACCGGCTGATGGTGGAGACAGACAGCCCCTATATGGCGCCGGTGCCATTCCGGGGCAGGCGCAACTGGTCTGGCTACGTGGAGCACACCGCCCGGCGGCTGGCCGAGGTAAAGGGAATCTCCTACGAGGCGTGCTGCCGCATCACCCTGGAAAACGGGCTGCGGTTTTTCCGTATTCCCGCCCCTGTCTGAGGGCACTGGCCCTCAGCCTCACGGGTTTCAATTTTCCAATATTTGGGCAGAATATGACAAACCTCCAAGTCCAGACTTCGAGAGAGCGATTTGGAAAAGTTCTGCAAGATATGGGATTTCTTGCCAGCTCTTCCCGCATTTTCAGGTGAATATGAGTCAACGCCTCTAAATATTTGGGAAAAACCTGTTGACTCCGACAATTCCAGCTGCTATAATCCTGCGTGGTTTTGATGTATGAGTCGTATAAGCCCTCCCCTTCGTACTCAAGGGGAGGGCTGCTTTTATTGCTTCAAAACGCACAACGGCATGCACCGGCATGCAAATAGGCATCGAGGAGGAAACTTGTAATGACTGGTACTGTGAAATGGTTCAACGCAGAAAAGGGCTATGGCTTCATCACCCCTGACGATGGCACTGACGATGTTTTCGTCCACTTCTCTGCTATCGTGGCCGAGGGCTACAAGAAGCTGGTGGAAGGCCAGAAGGTGACCTACGACACGGAGCCCGATCCGCGGGGGGCCAAGGGCATTCGCGCAGCCAACGTGGTTGCACAGCCCGCAGACTAATCCGTAGATCGGAATCACCGTGAGAATAAGGGCCTGCCGGTTCTTTTGGGTGGGCTCTTTTCTTATTCCCGATACAAAAACGCCTGTCTCCGCCGGGCTCTCCGGCGAGGACAGGCGTTTGATTTTCTCTTCTCAGCTCAGGATGCCGTGCTGGTCCGCCCGCTCCCGCAGGGGCCGCTTCACCCCGTCCGGGCCCACCACATAGGTGTTGTCCAGTTGGCCGATGAGATTGGCCTTCACGCTGTCGATATACTCCCGGCGGAGGGCATCCCGCTCTTTGAGCTCCTCCGGGGTGAGGGTCTCGCCCCGCTTCACCCGCCGGGCAAATTCGTTGATCCGGGCTATTTTCGCTTGGTTCATCAGAGGTAACGCTCCATTTCTATCACGGTTCTGCCCTTTCGGGACTGGCCCCCCACCGTCTTCAAGATGCACTTGCCCAGGCCTCTGCAGGTGATCACATCGCCCTCGGCCACGGCCTTGTCCCCCTTCAGGCACTCCCGGTGGTTCAGGGACACCCGGCCCGCCGCGATGAGATCAGAGGCCTTGCCCCGGGACAGGGAGAATCCGGAGCCCAGCACGGTGTCCAGGCGCAGGCTGGCCACCGTGTCGTGAATCACCTTCACCTCTGCCGGGGCGGGGCTGAGTTCGCCTAAGGGGATCTCCTTCAGCTGGAGGCGGGCTCTCCCCGCCTGGGTAAACTGCTGCAGCAGGATGGGCACCGTCTCCTGCAGGGCCACGATCTGAGCCCTGCCCGGCAGCATCAGGATGTCTCCCAGCCGCTCCCGGGTGAGCCCCAGGCCCATGAGGCCGCCCAACAGATCCCGGTGGGTGAGGTTGGCCTCCTCCGGGAACAGCGCCTCCACGGCACCCAGGGGCAAGTCCTCCCCCTGGAGCCAGTCCTCTTCCTCCTGCCAGTCCGGGAGAAAGACGCACACCGTCCGCTCTGCCCCCGCGTACCCCCCAAAGAACAGGTGCCGGGGATGGCCGCAGGCGGCCAGCAGCGGCTCGGTGACGGCCCGCTGGGCGGGAGACAGGAAAGTGGTCTGGGTGGGAATGCCCCGCCGCTGGGCCCGCTCCATGCGGTCCAGCACCCTGGCCAGCACCACCCGCTCCTCCGGGTCCTTGGCAAACCGGTTCAGAAGCTCTGTCTTGTCTGCCATCACACGATCCCCTTCTGGGCCTGGTACAGGGCGGCGTACTCCCCGCCCTTGGCCAGCAGCTCCGCGTGGGTGCCCTCTTCTTTGATGTGGTTGTCGTCCACAACGATGATCCGGCTGGCGTTGCGGATGGTGCTGAGCCGGTGGGCGATGATGAGGGTGGTGCGGCCCTTGGCCAGCTCGTCAAAGGCGGACTGGATCCGGGCCTCGGTGACGCTGTCTAGCGCGGAGGTGGCCTCGTCCAGGATCAGCACCGGGGGATTCTTCAGGAAGATCCGGGCGATGGAGATCCGCTGCTTCTGGCCGCCGGAGAGCATCACGCCCCGCTCCCCCACATAGGTCTGGAAGCCGCTGGGCATGGCGATGATGTCCTCGTAGATCTCCGCCCGTTTCGCCGCGGCGATGATCTCCTCGTCTGAGGCGTCCGGCCGGCCGTACCGGATGTTGTCCATCACGGTGCCGGCAAAGAGGAATACGTCCTGCTGTACGATGCCGATGTTGTGCCGGAGGGAGCGCTGGGTGACAGACCGCACGTCCTTGCCGTCCACCAAAATCCGCCCCTCCGTGACATCGTAGAAGCGGGGGATCAGCTGGCAGAGGGTGGACTTGCCGCCGCCGGAGGGCCCCACCACGGCCACCGTCTCCCCGGCGGGGATGTGGATGGAGACGTGGTCCAGCACCTGGTCTGTGCCCTCATAGGAGAAGGACACGTCCTCCACCCGGATGTCTCCCTGCACGGTGCCCAGTTCCTCCGCGTCCGGGGCGTCCTGGATGGAGGGCTCCACCCGCATCAGCTCCACAAAGCGCTTGAAGCCCGCCATGCCGTTGAGAAACTGCTCCACAAAGGCGGCCAGCTTCCGCACCGGCGTGAGGAAGGTGGAGATGTAGAGGACGAAGGCGACGAGATCCTCAAAGGCCATCTCGCCCCTCATGATGAGGTATCCGCCGGCGGCCACGGTGAGCACATTCATGGCGGGAAGGGCAAACTCCAGCCCGGCGTTGTAGATGCCCATGGCCTTGTAGTAGTCCCGCTTGGCCCCCTTGAAGCTCTCGTTGGAGCGCTGGAACTTCCGGCTCTCCTGGCCCTCGTTGGCAAAGGCCTTGGCGGTGCGCATGCCGGAGATGGCGGACTCCAGCTCGTTGTTGATGCCCGCCATGTTCTGCTTCACCTGGGCGCTGGCCTTCATCATCCGCCGGCGCTGGAAGATGGTGAAGAGCACGAACACCGGCACCACGGCGAACACCACCAGGGCCAGCTTCCACTGGAGGGTGCACATCAGGGTGAAGGCGCCCACCAGGGTTACCACCGAGATGAAGAGGTCCTCCGGGCCGTGGTGGGCCAGCTCCGTCACCTCAAAGAGGTCGTTGGTGACCCGGCTCATCAGCTGGCCGGTGCGGTTGTGGTCGTAAAAGGAGAAGGACAGGTCCTGCATGTGGCGGAAGAGGTCCTCCCGGATGTCCGCCTCGATGCGCACGCCCATCATGTGCCCGTAGTAGGTCACCACATAGTTCATGCCGGAGCGCAGGCCGTATGCCGCCAGCAGAATCGCCATCACCCCGAAAAAGGCCAGGTACAGCTGCTTCGGCAGCAGCTGGTTCAGCGCCTGCCGGGTGGTCCATGGAAAGGCCAGGTCCACCAGGGCGATGCCTAAGGCACAGGCCATGTCCAGCAGAAAGAGCCGCAGGTGAGGCTTGTAGTATGAGAGGAAGATGGGCACGTATCCCCTCTGAAATCGTTTTGTATCCATAGAGCGCGGGTTGCCTCCTTGCTGTTTCGCGCATTTCGCGTCTCCTACGCAGTATAATGGAGGGAAAGCCGCTTGTCAATGGACAGGGACAGGACTATAATAGCGCCAACCCGGATTTCTGCCCCGGGATTCCCGCGAAACGGAGGGCTTTTTCCATGATACAACAGCTGCAGGTGGTGGCCGGCAGCGTGCTCACCCTGTTTCTCCTGATGGCCGTGGGATATTGGTTTGGCAAACGGGGAACCCTGCAGGAGGACACCCTGTCCCGGCTGTCCACGGTGCTGCTCTACGCCGTGGTCCCCTGCGCCATGATCAACGCCTTTCAGGCGCAGCGCACCCCGGAGACAGACGCCTGGCTGCTGCGGGCTTTCCTGGCCCTCGGCATCTCCTATGGCCTCTACATGCTGCTCTGCCCCCTGCTGTACCGGCGGGAGGATCCCGCCCGCCGGGGCGTGCTCCGCTTTGCCGCCATCTACGGCAACGTGGGCTTTATGGGCCTTCCCCTGGTGCAGTCCGTGCTGGGAGACAGCGGCGCCATGGTGGCGGCGGTGTCTCTCGTGGTGTTCAACGTGCTCACCTTTGTCCACGGCGCCGTGCTCATCGGCGGCACGGGCAACTTCTCCCTGAAAAAGGCCCTGATCAACCCGGGCACCGTGGGATTTCTCATCTCCATCCTCCTCTATCTCACAGGGATCCCCCTGGCCGGTCCCATCGGGGATGGGGTGAAGTACATGGCGTCTCTCAACACGCCCCTTGCCATGATCGTCATCGGGGGCCAGATGGCCAAGGCCAATCTGGGCGCCGCCTTCCGGGACAAGCGGCTCTACGCCGTGTCCGCCGTGAAACTCATCGGCCTGCCCCTTCTCACCGCGCTGGTGCTCTTTCCCTTCCGGGACGACACCGTTCTCTACACCGCCCTGGTGCTGCTCTCCGGCAGCCCCACCGCCGGCGTCACCAGCATCTTCGCCCAGAGCATGCAGAAGGACACCGGCACCGCCGCCCGGCAGGTCACCCTCTCCACGCTTCTCTGCATCCTCACCCTGCCCCTGGCCGCCGCCCTGGCGGGGCTGCTGGCTGGATGAGCGGAAAAGAGTTCATAAAATTTAGAGGCTTGTAAAACTCTGGTCACAAAAGGACGGTATAGTGTGCGCAGGACAGGGCTTGTCCGAAACTTTCACACCGATTACACACAACAGGAGGTGCCCATGGAACAAGACCTTCTCTCCTGGCAGGATCGGGGACATCTTTGGCTCCGCCTCGCCATCCGCGCTCTGCTGCTGGCCCTGGTGCTGCTCCTGCTGCGCTGGGTGGGCCTTCCCCTGCTGTCCCTCCTCTCCCCCTTTGTGCTGGCCCTGATCGTGGCCTGGATCCTCAATCCGGCGGTGCGCTGGCTCCACCGGCACTCTGGCATCCCCCGGGGCGCACTCACCGTGTTGCTGCTGCTTCTGGCGGCCACCATCGTGGGCGGCGTGCTCTTCGGCGTGGGCTGGGTGGCTGTGGCGGAGGTCCGATCCCTGTGGGACAACCGCCAGTCTGTGCTGGAGGGCATCCTGGGCGGTCTGGCCTCAGCCTGGGACAGCGTGGGCCGCATTCTGGAGCCCGCGGCCCAGGTGATCCCCCTGCCCCAGGAGTTCTTTACCACCGGTGAAGGCGTCATCAGCCTTCTGGGCAACTGGTTCTCCTCCCTGGACGTGGGCAGCTGGCTCTCCGCTGCAGCGGAGAAGGCCCCCAATATGGTGTCCAATATCTCCGCCTTTGTCGTGGCGGCGGTGGTCTTTCTCATGGCCAGCTACTTCATCACGTCAGACTACCCGCGGCTTCGGATGCAGTTCACAGACCGGTTCCCGTCCAAGTCCAGGGACTTCTTCCGCTCCGTCCGGGAGATCTTCATGTCCGCCTTCGGCGGGTATCTCAAGAGCCAGCTGCTGCTGTCTCTCGGGGTCTTCATGATCCTCACCGTTGGCTTCATGGTGATCGGCAACCCGTATGGACTGCTGCTGGCCTTTGGTCTCGCGGTCCTGGACTTCATCCCCATTGTGGGCGCCGGCACGGTGATGCTGCCCTGGGCGGTGATCGATGTGATCCTGGGCAAGTTCAGCGAGGCCCTGGGGCTCATGGTGATCTGGGGCATCATCGTCCTCTTCCGCCGGGTGGCAGAGCCCAAGATCCTGGGAAATCAGACGGGTCTATCCCCCATTCTCTCTCTGGTGGGCATCTATGTGGGCATGCAGGCGGGCGGCGTGGCGGGTATGATCCTGGGTCCTCTGCTGCTGCTGGTCTTTATCAACCTTACCAAACTGGGCATCTTCCAGCCGGTGATCAACGACATTCAGATGGCGGCCAAGGACATCGCGGCCATCCTGCGCACCGGCAGAAAGCCGTCTGGACCGGACGACAAGGGCTGAGCAGCCGCTGTTCAAAAAACATGTCAGGGCTGTTCAAAAAGGATTTTGCGATTTTTAACACTTCGGACATAAACGAGCGCTATATTGAGGCCAGTCCCAACGGGGTTGAACCCGCGCAACAGAAAGGAAGATTCTTATGGACGATCAGGGAAATCAAAACCAGAACCCATATGAAAATACCACGTATCATTACAGCTACGTCTCTCCTTACGACCAGCAGCCGGCAGCCCCAACGCCGCCTCCCGCGCCGGAACCCCCGAAGAAGACCAAGAAAAAGCACCCTGTGCTGCGCACCATCGCGCTGATCCTGGTGTGTGCCCTCGTTGGCACCGGCTCCGGCTTCGGCGGCGCCGCCCTCTTCAACTACCTGAACCACCGGGGCGGCACCGGCACCACCATCTACCAGAACACCACAGACCCCCAGCCGGTGGACGTGAGCAAGGTAGAGGGACTCACCCCCATGAGCCTCTCTGAGATCAACGCCACCTACGCAGACGCCTGTGTGTGCATCACCGTCCGCTCCAAGGTACAGCAGGGCTACTACACCTACGATGCCTCCGGGGCAGGCTCCGGCTTCATCCTCTCCGAGGACGGCTATATCGTCACCAACTACCACGTCATCGAGGGCGCCTACGATATCATGGTGACCTTGAACAACGGCGAGTCCTACCCCGCCTCTGTGGTGGGCTACGAGGAGCTCAACGATGTGGCCGTGCTGAAGCTGGACGGCATCACCGGCCTGAAGCATGTGATCCTGGGCGACTCGGACGACCTGGTGGTGGGCGAGACCGTGTGCACCATCGGCAACGCCCTGGGCACTCTGTCCTTCTCCCTCACCTCCGGCACCGTCTCCGCCACCGGCAGATCCATCACCATGAGCGATGGCACCGTGATGAACATGATCCAGACCAACTGCACCATCAACGCCGGCAACTCCGGCGGCCCCCTCTTCGACAGCTACGGCCGGGTGTGCGGCATCACCTCCGCCAAGTACTCCAACAACGGCGACACCACCAACGCCTCCATTGAGGGCATCGGCTTTGCCATCCCCATCAACGATGTGGCCACCATCATCACGGACTATATCGAGCACGGCTACGTCACCGGCAGACCGGACATGGGTATCACCGTCTCCATCATTGAGGACGATGTCCGCGAGATGTACGGCTGGCCCGCAGGCGTGCTGGTCCGGGAAGTAAACGCGGGCTCCTGCTCTGAGAAGGCAGGCCTCCGCCGCAACGACATCATCACCAAGCTCGGCGACACCGACATCACCGGCGTGCAGCAGATGGTGTCTGTGAAGAACAAGTACCGCGCCGGCGACACCGTGGACGTTGAGGTGTGGCGTGCCGGAGAGACCATCACCCTGCATCTCACCTTTGACGAGCAGACCGCGGCAGACACCAACACCGCCACGCAGGTGCCCAGCTCCGGCAGCAATGGCAGCAGCGGCAACAGCGGAAACGGCTACGGCAACTACCCCGGCTACGGCTACGGCGGGGACGGCAGTGAGGACAGCGGCGATGGGTACGGATACTTCGATCCCTGGAGCTGGTTCTTCGGCCGCTGATTCAATCGCATAACAACCGAGGCGGGACAGCACAGAGCTGCCCCGCCTCTTCTCTTTGCCGCACGGCATGGGGATCCCGCCGGCTTCCCTGCGCCTCAGGCGGCCTCGTCCATAGCCTCCAGCTCGCTCTTGGCCTCGATCTGGCTGTCTGCGGAGAACCAGAACTTCCCGTCCTTGTATACCTCCACATGACCGTCCACAAAGTTCAGTTCCACCATAATGATACACCCTTTCGTGTGAATTTGATCAGGACAGGGCTCCCAGCCCCCTGGGAGCCTGCTGTGTTGTTTGAGAGCGCTGGGCTCACCGGACTCAGGCGGCGCCCTCCAGCGCCTCCAGCTCCTCCTCGGCCTCGCTCCGGGTATCCGCGGAAAACCAGAACTTCCCGTCCCGGTACACCTCCACATGGCCCCGCACAAACTCCAGTTTCACCATTCGAGACACGTCCTTTCCTTGTTCTGGTTGGATGATACCAGATGGCCTGTCCCATAAATGGGACTCATCCGGCCCTCTGGCCACTTTTTTCCCTGTCTCAGCCCAGCAGGACCTTGCACAGCAGCGCGATCCCCACCGCCAGCA
This sequence comes from uncultured Oscillospiraceae bacterium, assembly GCA_947629915.1. Taxonomy (GTDB): domain Bacteria; phylum Bacillota; class Clostridia; order Oscillospirales; family Oscillospiraceae; genus Enterenecus. The sequence continues at coordinate 70,623 of CANRFN010000001.1, forward strand.
CCACGCCGGTGGCGGCCAGCTCCCCCACGGCCAGCAGGTTCTGCAGCCAGCGGGAGCCAGGCTTCCCCCGGGTGCGGGGCGTCTGGCCCTGGGCCTTCGCCTCCTCAGCCTGGGCCTCTGCCTCTTCCGCCTCCTGGCAGAGGAACTCGGCATACAGCTTCGGGTCCACGTACACCGGATCCTTGAGGTTGCGGAAGACCTCCCGCAGGTCCACCTCCTCGTCCTCATCGATCCGAGGGTCCCTGCAGACGTCCCAGGATTCGGACGGGTCCTCGTAGTCTGCGGGGCGGAGGTACGGCTCGTCATCGTATTCGTCCTCGTAGCCGTCATCGTACGCATCGTCCAAGTCCCGGTGAGCGGCCTTCCACGCGGTGAGGTCCACCACGTTGTCCACCCGGACAAAGGCGGCGCGGCCGGGCGGCACCTCATACATCATCTGCCCTGCCGCCTTCTCCAGCGGCGTCTCCCAGGCACCTCCCTTGGAGATGTCCCACATGCGAACCATTCCGTACTTGTTGTCTTCCATTTTTCCTGGGCCTCCTTTCCTTACTGCAGCTATCTTAGCAAAAGATGAGTCCCATAAATGGGACTCATCCCCCTGGGGCCTAGAAATAGACGTAGAAGATATGGCCACTTTGGGCCGTGTATTTTGTACATCTTGCACAAACCTTCTTCAAACACGTCCCTGGGCACCCTTCCCAGGGGCCACACTCGGTTTTCCAGCCTATGCAGGAATGCCCATATCCATGCAGGCGATTTCCCGGGCAGAAGAGGACAGGGCAAAACAAAACAGTCCCCGGATCTGCCACGCGGCAGGTCCAGGGACTGTCTCATCTTGTATTCGGTTTTGCCGCCTTGCGGTGTTGGAACGTTAGCGCTCCTCTCTCGGATGCAGTAGATGGGAGAGATCCTCCACCGCTCTCCCGGTGCCGGTACTCAAAAGCTCCCACACCGGGTGCTCCGAGCCCTCGCCCCGGAAGTACTGCCGGGCGATGCCCATCAGGGCGGGCAGGTCCTCCCGCTCCCAGAGAAGGTCATAGGCGGCATCGAAAAAGCGCATGTCAAAGAGGGACGGGCGGTCATCGGCGAGGTTCATGCGGTAGAGGTGAATCCGAGCCCGCTCCTCATCTGAGGCCTTCCCCCAGTCCACGGTAAAGAGCTCGATGCAGTCCTCCAGGCGCTGAAAATAGTACCCCGCCTGCAGCCGGGGCGGTGCCTCGGGAAATTCGCGGCGCCGGATGTACTCAAATATCCCCTCGCAGGTCCACTTTTCCCAGTCCGTCTGCATGTCCGCCAAGCTGAACTTTTCCAGGGACTCGGAGAGAAACTGGGTGCTGTACACCGTGGCCCAGAAGCAGGTCTCTCCCCGCTCCAGCGCCTTCACAAAGGGCTCTGCCAGGGCGGCGTTGCGCTTGTAGTCTGGGGTAACGGTGCCGCCCAGAGATAACGTGTCGCTGAGATGATAGACTTGCATGCGAAAGCGCCTCCCTTACCCCGCCGAGGGATCGCCCACCGGCCGGGGGTGTCTGCCGGCCAGTCTCTCTGCCTCCAGGCCGTGATTCTGGGCCCAGTTGGCCTCCCGGCTGTGGCAGGAGAACACCAGCACCTGCCGCTCCTCCCCCATGCGGAGAAGGTACTCCATGGCCCGGGCCATGCGGGCATCGTCAAAGGTGCAAAGGGCATCGTCCAGGACAATGGGCGCATCCGGGACAATGAGCTTGCAGAGGGCCAGGCGCAGGCTGAGGTACACCTGGTCCATGGTGCCGGTGGAGAGCACCTCGGCGCTGCGCATCTGGATGCTCCCCTGCTCCGCTGTCCGGGCGGAGAAGGTCCGGTCCAGTTCCATCCGCTGCCAGCGGCCGCCGGTGAGCTCTTTCACAATGGCGCCGGCCTCCCGGTTCAGCATGGGGGAGAACCGCTCCCGCAGGGACGTGTTGGCCGCATCCAGGGCGTCCAGGGCGATGCCGATGGCGTTGTACTCCTCCGTCCTCTTGTGGAGCAGGGCCCGCAGCTCCTCCTGCCGGGCCTCCAGGTCCGCCGGCTCGCCCATCTGGTCCAGGGCGCCCTCCGCACGGCTCACATACTGCTTCCACTGCTGCCGCTCTCGGTCCAGGTCCTCCAGGCGGCTGGTGATCTCCCCCCGAGCGTTTTCCGGCACCGGGATGCTGGCATCGGAGGGCTGTTCCCGGGCGCCCTGGGCATACAGCTCTTCCACCCGCCGCCGGGCGGCCACCGCAGCCTCCCGGGCCTGCTCCCGGCGGACCAGCATCTCCCGGTATGCCGCGGCCTGGGACATGATGTCCTCGTCCTCCGGCACCTCTATGAGCTTCTCCCCGATGAGCACCTTTCTGCCCTCCCGGATGCGGGTGGTGCCCTGCAAGGCGAAGAGGGCCGCCAGAAGCAGAGCCACCGCGATGGGGGCCGCAAGGGGGACCACGTTCTGGGCCACCAGGCCTGCCACCAACAGGATCCCAGCAAAGGCCGCAAAGGAGACGGCGATATAGTTGCAGAGCTTGCCGCCGTTCAGCCGCTGCTTGGCCGCCTCCCGGTGTTCTCCGATCACCCGGTTCTCCTCCAGAATCCGCTCCCGGGCATCTTTTCGCTCCAGGGCCAGATTCCACGCCTCTTCCCCGGACAGGGTGCCGAAGATGGGGTGGGGCTCCTGGGGACCGCAGTCCGCCTGGGCCTTCTTCCACTCCGCCATGGCCACATCGTATTTCAGGTTCAGGTCCTGCTGTTCGATCTGATTCCACTGCTCCAGCTTCTCCCGGAGAAAGGCCTCCTCCCGGTCCAGCTGCAGCAGATTCTTTCTGCCCTCCCGCCGCTGTTTCCGGAACTCCGCCGTGGCGGCCAGGGCCTCCCCCGTGTGGGTGAGCTCGTTCTCCATCAGGGGGATCATCCCGTTGGAGCGGTTAGACTTCCGGCGGTTTCGCCAGTCCCGGAGGGTCTTCTCTGCGGCGGTAAAGGAGATGTCCTCCTGTCCGCCGGTGGCCAGGTTCGTGACCCGGGTCTCCAGGTCCTGACTGCTGCCAGGGGCGGAGGAACCCTGGCACACAAAGGCCGTGCGCACAAAGACGTCCTTCTTTACCCCGGTGAGGAGCTCGCCGGCGTCTGCCGCAGTGAGGCCGGGCACCGGATCTCCTGAGGCGGCGTACACCGCCTCAAAGCCCCCAAAGGGGCCGGATTGGTTGGCGTAGCGGCGCAGGATGATCTGTCTCCCCTGCCACTCCAGTTCCATCTCCCCGCCCATGGGGCTGCCAGACCAGGGGAGATAGCGGTTTTTATCTGCCAGGGGGCCCCGCTCCCGGGTGTCCACGCCATACAGCATGGCCCGGAGGAAGGCCGCCCAGGTGGACTTGCCCCCCTCGTTGGGGGCCTGGATCACGTTGAGGCCGGGAGACAGCTCGATGGTCTGCCCGTTGAGGTTGCCGAAGGTGGCGGTGAGGCGAAGGATTCTCATGGCCGGATATCCTCCCCCTGTTCCAGGGCCGCGAGGCCGAACCGAAGGGCCAGCTTCAGCTGAGCCCGCTCCTCCTCGGTGGCGGCGTTGTTGAGACGGGTGCGCATCTCCCGGAGGAACATGCCGGTGAGAGTCTCCTCCCCCGCCCGGGCCCAGAGGCCGGTGGTGAGGGTGGTCTCATCTTTGATCTCCAGGTAGAAGAAGTGGGGGGCCAGTCTGGCGTTGATCCCGTTGAGGTTGGGGGCCGCATCGGTGGTGCCGGTGAGCACCAGCCGCACCAGGTCCTCTGTGTCCCCCGGGTTCTTTACAAACTCCTCGATCTTGGAGATATCCAGCTTCTGCACCCGATACTGCCGCTGGCAGATGGGCACCAGCCGGCCGGAGGACTGGACCCTCCCGTCCTCCCAGCTGAGCTCCGCCACCAGCACCCCCTTCGCGCCGGTCTCATCGAAGCCGCGGCCCTCGGGGCAGCCCGGCCAGGCCCAGAAGGTCTCGCCGTCCCGGCCGCCGCCGGCGGTGTGAATGTGTCCCAATGCGCCGTATGCCGCCCCGCTCTGGGCGAGGGATTCCAGGGCGATGGGGGCATACCGCCCCACCCCGCCGGGGTCCCCGTGGAGACAGAGAAGGTGCAGCTTGCCGTCCGGGCGGATGTGATAGCCCGCCAGAGGGTCGTCCTCCCGGTGGGGCGCCAGAAAGGCGCTGCCGTGGACCACGGCTTTCAGCTTGGGAATCTCCACAGACTCCATGGCGGCCGTCATGAAGATGTGCACGTTGGGGGGCCAGATCTTCTGGCGGTAGGGAGAGCCGGCGTGGTAGTAGTCGTGATTGCCGGGGGCGATGAACACGGGCACCTGCATCTCCCCCAGGGCGTTGGCCAGGGTGCGCACCGTCTCCGGATACACCCGGTCTCCATCGAAGAGATCTCCGGGCAGCAGCACCAGGTCTGCCCGCTCGGACCGGGCCAGATCCGCCAGGCGTTTGGGCACCTCCCGGAGCTCCTGGCGCCGTACGGCGGCTTTTTCCACGCTCAGGCCGGAAAAAGGCGAGTCCAGATGCAGATCCGCCGCGTGCAGAATTCTCATATCCGGTCTCTCCTCTCTCTGCGGTCTCTTTCTCTCCTGTCTTATCTTTCGGACTGGTTACTGCACGTCCACCCGCTGCACCGTGAGGCACTTGGGGGTGTCTGAGTCGATGGTGTAGAGCACGGCATCCATGCGGCAAGGCCCCTCGGCGGGCTGGAACCGCTGGGGCAGGCCGCCCAGAAAGCGGTTGATGGCCATGCCCGGTTTGATGCCGATGACGCTGTTGCGGGGGCCCGTCATGCCGAGATCCGTCACAAACCCCAGGCCCTTGGGCAGCACCACGGTGTCCGCCGTGGGCACATGGGTGTGGGTTCCCCAGAGGGCCTGTGCCCTGCCGTCCAGATACCAGGCCATGGCCCCTTTTTCGCTGGTGGCCTCCGCGTGAAAGTCCACCAGGGTGAGGTCCGCCTGCTCCCGGCGGAGGATGGCGTCCATCTTGGTGAAGGGGTTGTCAAAGTTGGTGTCCATGGCCACCCGGCCGATGAGGTTCACCACCCGGATCTTCAGCCCCCGGGGTCCGTCAAAGATGTCATAGCCCTTGCCCGGCGCCCGCCCGGTGTAGTTGGCCGGCCGCAGGATATACGGGCACTTCTCCATGTAGTTCACGATCTGCAGCTTGTCCCAGGTGTGGTTGCCCATGGTGATCACATCGGCCCCCGCGGAAAAGATGGCCTCCGCCTGCTGGGGGTGCAGCCCGTTGCAGGAGGCGTTCTCCCCGTTCACCACGGTAAACTGGACATCGTGCTTCCGGCGCAGCGCCGGCAGCTCCTTGCAGAGAAAGTCCAGGCCGGACTCCCCCACCACATCGCCCACGGCCAACACGTTCAGAATCATGTGGTACCTCCTGGGTCAGTTCTTGGGCTCCACCGGCAGCAGGCAGCCGTCCTCATCGTATTTCAGGACCTGTACCTCTGCCCGGGTGTTGCGGGCGATCTCCCGCATCTTTACCGCCTCGCTGGGAGACGCCATCAGGGTGTAGGCCACGCCGTGCTTTTTGGCCCTGCCGGTGCGGCCGATCCGGTGTACGTAGTACTCCTGCTCATCCGGGACATCGTAGTTGAAGACCGCGTCCACGTCGTCGATGTCCAGGCCCCGGGCCGCCACATCGGTGGCCACCAGCACCCGGATTTTGCCCTCCCGGAACAGCTTCAAGGTCTGCTCCCGGGTTTTCTGGGGGATGTCCCCGTGGATGGCCTCACAGGAGATGTGGCGCATTTTCAATAGGCCCGCCAGCCGGTCTGTCATGTTCTTGGTGTTGCAGAAGGCGATGGCTCGCTCGTAGTCTCCGCCCCGGAGCAGTGCCACCATGGTGTTCAGTTTCTCGTCCCGGCCCAGCAGCTCTACGGCGTACTGTTGGATGTCCGGCCGGTTCTCCTCGATGGGGCGCACGGTGATCTCCGCCGGGTCCCGCTGGTACACCCAGGAGATGTCCATGACCTCCCGTGAGATCGTGGCGGAGAAGAGCCCCAGATTCCGCCGGTGGGGCATCTTGTCCAGGATGCGGGTGACGTCCTCGATAAATCCCATGTCCAGCATCCGGTCCGCCTCGTCCAGCACCACCGTCTGCACCTTGTCCAGGCGCACGGTGTGCCGCTTCATGTGGTCCATGAGGCGCCCCGGGGTAGCCACCACCAGTTGGGGCTTGTTCTTCAGCTGGTTGATCTGCCGCTCAATGGGCTGTCCGCCGTAGAGGCAGACGGTGCGCACCCCCTCCCGGAAGGTGTTCAGCAGCTGCAGCTCGTCCTTGATCTGGATGGCCAGCTCCCGGGTGGGGGCCAGCACCAGCCCCTGGATGTCGCCGGACCCGGGGTCCACATGCTCCACCATGGGGATGCCAAAGGCAAAGGTCTTGCCTGTGCCGGTGGGGGCCTTTGCCACCACGTCCTTCCAGTCCATGAAGAAGGGAATGGCGCCGCCCTGGATGGGGGTGGCCTGCACGTAGCCCTTCTTGTCCAGCGCCTTCATTGTGGCTTCAGAAAGCCCCATGTCGCGGTAAAAATAGACTTCCTGAACCTGTTCGCCGTTGATTTCCATGTGAATAATCCTCTCTTTTGGTCGATTCGCCGTATTATACTACAGCACAGAGAAAAAAGCAACTTGAGATTCCACCGGCCTCGATGCTCTTCCAGCCCCTTCCATGCCTGATTTACCCCCCCCTGCTGAGATTGCTGTAAAGGGAAAGTCCATTGCAGTTGCTGGGATTCAGAAACCGCCGGGCATCTTCCGAAGCGAGACAGCGGCACCATCCCCTGCCACAGCCGCAAAGACAGGCCCCTCCCGTCCGCCGGGCGCTGGCTGCAATCTGGAAAGACTGCGGATTTCGCTGTTGTAAAAGCGGGTGTCCTGTGGTATCTTTAGAGGTGCAAACAAGAGAGGTGACCTCCATGCGGATATCCACAAAAGGACGATATGCCCTGCAGCTGATGGTAGATCTGGCCATGCATCAAGAGACGGGCCCGGTGTCCCTGCGCGATGCGGCACAGCGGCAGCAGCTCAGCGACAAATACCTGGAGCAGATTGTAACGCCCCTGGCCCGCTCCGGGCTGGTGCGCTCGGTGCGGGGCGCCAGCGGCGGCTATCTGCTCACCCGGGCACCGGAGGACTACACGGTAGGGGACATTCTCCGCCAGGTGGAGGGAGATCTGGCCCCGGTGGAGTGCGTCACCGATGCGGAGTTCTGCCCCAACAGCAGCATATGCTTTACCGTGGAGCTGTGGCAGGACATCTACAAGGCGGTGTCCTCCGTCATAGACCACACCACCCTGCAGGACTTGGTGAGCCGATGCGAAGCGAAACAGCAGGGCGGCGCATGAGCGAGGACAGCCGGCTGCACCGCATGGAGCCCCTGGCCATCCCCCTTCTGGAGTGGTTTCGAGACAACGCCCGGGTGCTGCCCTGGCGGTCTGACCCCACCCCGTACCATGTATGGCTGTCCGAGATCATGCTGCAGCAGACCCGGGTGGCGGCGGTGCTGGACTACTACCGCCGCTTTCTGGAGGAGTGCCCGGACATCCTCGCCCTGGCAGAGCTGCCGGAGGACCGGCTCATGAAGCTGTGGCAGGGCCTGGGGTACTACTCCCGGGCCCGGAACCTCCAGAGGGCGGCCCGTGAGATCGTCTCCCAACACGGCGGCGTCTTTCCCTCTGCCTATGAAGACGTATTGGCCCTTCCAGGCGTTGGGGTGTACACCGCCGGGGCCATCTGCTCCATCGCCTTTGGCCAGCCGGTGCCCGCGGTAGACGGCAACGTGCTGCGGGTGGTGTCCCGGATCACCGCCTATGACGGCGATGTCACCCTGCCGGAGCACAGGGCCGTGCTCACCGAGATGGTGCAAAACGCCATCCCCATCCAGGCCCCCGGGGCGTTCAACCAGTCCCTGATGGAACTGGGGGCCCTGCTCTGTCTCCCCAACGGCGCCCCTCTCTGCGGCCAGTGCCCCGTCCGGGACCACTGCACCGCCCACCAGACCGGCCGGGAGACGGACTACCCGGTAAAGCCGGCGAAAAAAGGGCGGCGGATCGAGGAGCGCTCGGTCTGGCTGATCCTCCGGGACGGCAAAGTGGCCCTTCGCCGGCGGCCCGCCCGAGGGCTGCTGGCGGGGCTCTGGGAGTTTCCCGGGGGCACCGCGTCCCCGCCTCCCCTGCCCGATCTCACCGATATCCGCCCCCTGGGCCGGGCGAAACACATCTTCACCCACATCGAGTGGCACATGTCCCTCTTCGCTGCAGACGCCTCGGACGACACCCTTCCAGACGGCTGGGTGTGGGCCGCCCCCTGGGAGCTGGACGGCGTCTATGCGGTGCCCAGCGCATACCGGCGGCCCCTGGAGCTGGCGCGGGAACTGCTGCCTCAAACACTGGAGGGATCGCCTTGATCTGCAACCTCTGCCCGAGAAACTGCGGCGCCCTGCGGGACGAGACCCGCGGCGAGGGCTTTTGCGGCATGCCTGAGCGGCCCTGGGCCGCTCGGGCTTCTTTACACCGCTGGGAGGAGCCATGCCTCACGGGAGATACCGGCGCCGGCACCATCTTCTTCTCCGGGTGCACCCTGAGATGTCTGTTCTGTCAGAACGGGGGTATCAGCCGGGAGAACTTCGGCAAGCCCCTGTCCGATGAGGACCTGAGGCGGATCTTTCGGGATCTCCATGCGCAGGGGGCCGCCTGCATAGAGCTTGTCACCCCCACCCAGTTCTCCGCCGCCCTGGCCCGGGTGCTGGCAGATCCCATCCCCGGCGGGCTGCCGGTGGTGTGGAACAGCGGCGGCTATGAGAAGCCGGACACCCTGCGGCTGCTGGAGGGCAAGGTGCAGGTCTACATGCCGGACTTTAAGTTCTACGCATCCGATCTGGCCGCCCGATACGCCGGGGCGGCAGACTATCCCCCATTTGCCAAGGCCGCGATCCAGGAGATGTACCGCCAGACCGGTCCCATTCAGATGGAGGGCGGGCTTCTGAAGCAGGGGGTGCTGATCCGCCACCTGCTGCTCCCCGGCCATGTGCGGGAGGCCAAGCAGATCATGGACTGGGTGGCAGAGACCTTCCCCGTGGGCTCTGTCCTCTTCTCCCTGATGGCCCAGTACACCCCCATGGGAGACCTGCGCCGCTGCCCGGAGCTGCAGCGCACCGTGCGGCCCTCTGAGCTCCGCTCCGCCCGCACCTACCTGGAGAATCTCGGCCTGCCGGGCTACGTCCAGGACCTGGAGAGCGCGGGACCGGCGTGCATCCCCCTCTTTGACCTCACGGGCCTATAGACCACAAACGCCAAGGGAGGACTACCATGGCAGAAATCGTATTTCACCCCATCCGCCCCGAGGAGTCCCACCGGGCCCGGGCCCAGCGGCTGCTCCAGGCATCCTATTCCAGCCTGCCGGACTATCGGGATCTGCCGCCGGATGAGCTGCTGCAGCGGGTGTACCGCATCCACAGCCGGTGCGCATCGGGCAATCTGGAATACCAGCGGGCCTTTCTGGCCCAGCCCATGGACCTGGCGGTGTCTGATACCTTCTCGTACTGGTTCAGCGCCAGCCCGTGCACCGGCGATGATCTCGCCGCCCTGATCTTTCAGACGGCCACCGCCATTGCACGGGGCGCCGAGGACGCACACCTCCGCCTCCAGCTGATCTCGGAGATCGCGTCTCTGCGGGTCCTGCTGCAGAAGCTGTTTCCGGACAGAGCCATCTCCACCATCGCCGCCCCCTTCTCCCTGGAGACAGACCTGCTGTATCAGGAGGATATGGAGTATTTGAGCCTCATCCTGCTGCTGGCCCTGCCGGACTGGGCCTTTCTCCGGGTGGTACGGGACGTGCCGTCTTTGTTCGTCAGAGACGATGAGCAGGACGGAACGAAGGACCAGCGGCCCGGCGCTCTGGAGCAGGACCTGGCCCTCTTGGACGAGGTGCAGCAGGTCCTGGCCCAGATCCCGTGGGAGGACCAGCCCCTCCTCCGTGGGGAGCCCACAGAAGCTTCGGCCGAAGACCAGGACCAGAGACTGGAAAACGCCGATGCAGAAGAGCGGTGGGCCGATGGGTTTATGCGCCACCTGGACCACCTGGTGAGCGCCACCGAGGATCAGCTGGACGAGACCAGTGCCGCCGGGAGTGCACTGTGGGAACTTCTAGAGCGCGAGAGGAAAGATTGGCTCACCACCCGGAGGTGCCTCATCCTCATGCGGCTGCTGGGCCCCATCTGCTCCTATTACCTGGACACCTATCTGGCGGAGTACCTCCCCTATGAGCCAGCGGCAGAGGGCATAGACCGGGAGGCGCAGCTGTATGGCGCCATCCTGGAGACACTGCACAGCCGCGGCTTTCTGCTCCCCCGGAAAGAACCAGCAGACAGCCCGGTGGTCTCCGCATACTGGCGGCAGCAGGGCCCAGACCGGGATGCGGCCTATTGGAAGACCATCCCCGCGGCGGCCCGCCCTGTGGCCCGGGCGGAGGTGCCCCTGTTCCAGGAGATCCACGCCATGGCAGACCGGGGCCTCCGCTTCCCGGATCGGGACAGCCCGGACTGGCTCTTCGGCGACCTGGAGGGAGACGGCCTGGCAGATTGCGCCTGCGGCCTCTATCAGCTTTTGCGGGAGGACTCCCTCTGGGTGGATACCACGCTCTCCGCCCTGCTCCTCCGGGGCACGGCAGCGCTCTCCTGTTGGCGCCGCTTTTGGCTGACGGAAACCCTGGATCCCCCTGTCTCGGACCACCCGCCTGCGGCGTTTCTGGCCCGGCTTGCCCCGCTGCTGGATGCCCTATATGATCCGGACAAGTCCGTTTCCATGCAGGATGGCGCCCCCGCCTCCTGCTTCCCGTCCACCATGGGGCTGATACACAACTGCCTCTTTGTCCAGGGGCTCCGGCCCCGGGAAGAGACGGCAGCGGCGGTGTGGAGCGCGGTGGCCCCCGCCGTGCCGGATTCCGATGTCTTACTGGGTGCCATCACCGTGCTGGCTGCCACAGCGCCGGCCCTTCTGGAGCGGTACCGGCGCCAGCAGGTGGCCGCTGCAGCGGTGTCCGGCACCGCCCACAACATCCTCACCACCATGCAGCAGGGGGACGGGGACGGCGAGGACGCAGCACAACAATAGCGCAGGAGGGGTGTTCCCATGGCCAAAAAGAAGAATACACCGGCCCGCCCCAAGCAGACCAATCTGGAGCAGGCGGACCAGTTTCTCACCAATGCCTTCCAGGATCTGGACGACTACATTGACGTGGAAGAGAGGGACCTCTACACCAGGATTCACGCCGTTCACGACCAGCTGCTGCTCACCATGAAGCGGGCCGGCAGCGGACAGCGGATCTATCATCAGGACTTCAGCACGGGAGACCCCCGCCCCTCCATCGCAGACACCTATTGCCATTACATGGCACCCCGGGAGGCGGACGGCGATACGCTGGGCAATCTCTATGCCCTGGCCGCCCTGAAGCTGGTGGAGGATCTGGCCGCAGAAAACCGTCTGGAAGACCTGCAGCGGACGGTGGATCTGATGCAGATCTGTTTTCTGGACCTGGTGCAACAGCAGCAGGCCCTGCAGAGGATCGCCATGCGCTATGTCTTTAGCTCCCAGTACCTCTCCAAGGAGGGCATGTGCGTGCTCTGGATGGCGCTGGTCCTGGATGCGCCGGCACCGTTCTTCCAGCGCATTGCGAAGACCCGCTCCCTGGAGTTCCCGGACGGGCACACCTTTGATACGGATGAGGACTTGGAGGACTTTACCGCGTGGGCTGGCATGAACGAGGATGCGGAAGACGAATCCGGCGAGGAGGAAGACGTGGATCTCGACACAGCTCTCAGCACACTTCCAGTCTCTGCCGCAGACCGGAGATTCATACAGAAGTCGTTGGAGCAGATTGAGCGCGAAGACGTAGGGTTTCATTTGCGGCTCCTTCCCCCCAGGTTTCGCGGTCTCGCCTGTGATCATCTCCTGGAGAAAATCGAAACGCTGGAGCGGGCCAACGCCAACAAGTACTTTGCCGAAGAGGTGCAGCATCCATACGCCCGGGTCCGGCCGGGGCAGGAGCTGCTCCACCAGTACCAGCTGGTGATCAAGCAGCTGGTCTCAAAGAGGTCCGCTCCCCCGATTCACGGCGCCGTGGCAGGGCAGCTGCTCCGCCCGCCCCGGGTAAACCTGATCCTGCTCCGCCTCTGCCGCACCTTTGTTCACCTCAGCCTCGCCCAGCTGCTCTCAGAGGAGCAGTTGGCCCACCTCCGGGAGACCGCCCTGGAGCGGCTGGCAGAGCACTACCGCAGGATTCTAAACTTTCTCCAGGACAATCACCTCTATCAGGAGGGAAACGCCCTGGGCGACACGGCAGAGTCCCCCATCGTCTCCGCGTACTGGAGGCGCAAGGACATCGCCGCCCAGCTGACCGGCCGCTCGGAGCCGCTGTCCAATCCCCACACAGAGCTGCCGCTCTTCAACGAGGTGGAGACCCGCACCCTGACAGCGGTTACCCGGAGAATGCGCCGGGGCATTGAGGACTTTCTCGGCGCCCTTACCCAGCGGGACACCCTGGAGCTCGCTGCTGGGCTGTGGTCTCTGGGCCAGAAGGACACCCTCTGGCTGGACACCTGTCTCGCCTCCAGCCTGATCACAGCCGTCCTGAGGTACTCCCCCATTCGCAAGGGATGCATCCAGCTCAGAGACAAAGCGTCTGCCGATCGGGGCAAGAAGGCGTTTCTGGAGAGAATCCAGCCGCTGATGGATGCCGTCTATCACCCCAACGATGCCTACGCCGCCAGAGATGCCGCAGCCGCCCTCTCCTTCAACGACCTGCTGCACTGCGTGGGACACCACTTCATCCAGTACGATCAGCTGATCGCGCAGAGCCAAATCGAGCAGGAGACCTGGGAGCACATCCGGGATATCATACCGCAATCGGACCTGATTCTGGGGGCCAACCTGATGTGCCTGCTGCTGGACTTCAGCAAAAGCTCCGGCTACACGGACCACATCAACGCCGGCAACTACTACACCCTTCAGGCCATGCGCGGCTTTCTGGACAGCCCCTCACCCGAGGATCCGGAGGAAGACGGTTCCGGCGCAAGCTAGCCCGGGATGCTCTCCCCCATTCACAGCGTTTCAAAAGGCGCACCGCCGCGGCGGTGCGCCTTCCACGCATTATGCGAATGTGATCTCCTGGGTCCAGCTGCGGCGCTCTCCGGGGCGGAGCACCACCGCGTGGGGCCGCTGGGCGAGGTCCCGTCCGGGGCCCGGGAAGCCCTCCCAGGGCTCAATGCAGACGAAGCCGGGGATGCCGGGCTTGCTCCAGATCAGCACCACCGGGAAAGCGGCGGTCTCCACCTGGACGCTGGCGCCGGTGGGGACGTGCTCCAGGCGGACCCAGTCTCCGGCATCGCTGAAGGGGATGGAGTCGTTGTCAAAGAGATGGGGCTCCAAGGGGATGATCCGGCCGCTCTGGAAGTGGAACTGATACTCCTCAATGGCAGAGCCCGGGACGAAGGGGCACACAAAGGCGGGATGGAAGCCGAACTGCACCGGCATTCCCTCCCCGCTGCGGTTCTCCACGGTGACTGTGGTCTTCGCCCCGTCCTCCTTCAGCTGGTGCACCGTCTCCATGGTGAAGGGCCAGGGCCACCGCTCTGCATCTCCGGCCCACTCCAGCCGGAAGGCGATGGCGTCCTCGCTCAAACCAGCCAGCGTGTGTACCTGATCTCTGGCGAATCCGTGGCGCTGGGGGATATGGTACAGGGCATCCCGCCACTGATACCAGCCGTCCTCCAGAGAGCCGCAGATGGGGAAGCACATAGGTGCGTGTCTGCCCCAGATGTCCGGGTTGGCATCCCAGATCCGCTCCTGTCCGTCCCATGTGAGGGAGCAGAGCTCAGCCCCTGCCTCTGAGGCGGTGAGGGAGAGCCGCTTGTTGCCGATGGTGTATTCCATCCGATCCACTTCCTTTTTCTATTGATCCCGGCCCCGCCGGGCTGTGTATCACATGATAGCACCTTCCCACGGCAGATGCAACGATAACAGGCCAAAAACTGGTTGCTATACAGGGATGCGGAAGAAGGTCCGCACCGCCTCTCCCCCGGCGAAGAGCACGCCCTCCGGCGGATCCAGGGAAAACCACACCAGCAGCACCCAGAGGGCGGCGGCAAGAGGCACCGCCAGCTTACCCGCAGCCGGGCAGTCCCCCAGCGGCCAGAGCAGCCGGGGCAGGAGAAAGCCCGCCGCCATGAGCACCCCATAGAGGGCGAGGTCCGCGGCCAGGGACTCCACCTGCAGCACACAGTGGAGCACATAACCTGCCGGCAAAAGTAGTAAACAGGACGTCAGCATGGCGTACAGGCGCACGGCGAAGACAGACTGGTCCCGCTTTCCAAGCCGCCAGGCGGTCCAGAGCAGCGGATGGTACAGGAGCTTCATGTGCTCCCAGATGCTCTCCCGCACCGGAGAGAAGATGGCGGTGAGAAGACACGGCCGGAGGCCAAAAAGACCGTGGCACGCAACCCCCATGAGAAGCGCCGCTCCATAGAGCAGCAGTACCTGTTTGCCTGTGATTTTCATCAACCCACACCCGCCTGTTTTCGTTTGGAATTCATTTCCATGTTTCCCAAACGGATTTTCAGGGCAGAATATGCGGGGCACTGCACAGCTATGCATGAAAGCTGTAAATTTTACGAAGTGAGACAATTCCACCCGGCATTGTGCTGCAAAAAAGCAGGGACCGCCGGGATTTGGGCTTTCTCCCCTGTCTCCTCCGCCTTACTTTCCCACGGTGAAATCGCCGCAGCACCGGCATATTAAAACCGGCGGCCGCAAAGCGCGGCCGTCCAGACGGAAAGGGGTGAAGGAACATGAATGAAGACAGCAAACCATTTGAGTATTTTGTTTTACGATTATGTATTTTTCTCCTGGCCGTGGGACTGGCGCTGGCCCCGGTCCAGGCCCAGGCACTGTCCGTGGTCCCGGTGGGCCGGGCCGTGGGCATCAAGCTCTTCTCAGACGGGGTTGTGGTGGTGGGCACCTCAGACGTGCCCACCGCAGAGGGCAACGTGAACCCCGCCAAGGCCTGCGGACTCCAGGAGGGGGATATCATCACCCACATCAACGCCGCCGAGGTGGACACCATTGAGGAGGTCTCTGCCCTGCTCCAAGAGTTGGGGGGTGAGCCCATGTCCATCCAGGCCATCCGGGACGAGCACACGGTGGAGCTCACCGCCCAGGCCGCCCTCTGCATCCAGGACGGGGAGTATAAGCTGGGGGCCTGGATCCGGGACTCCATGGCGGGCATCGGCACGGTGACCTTCTACGACCCGGAGACCGGCGCCTTCGGCGCCCTGGGCCACGGGATCAACGATGTGGACACCTCCCTGCTCATGCCCCTGGAGAGCGGGTCCATCCTGCCGGCGGCGGTGTCCGGGGTGCGCAAAGGCGCCCAGGGGAGCCCCGGCCAGCTGCAGGGCATCTTCGACACGGACCGCACCCTGGGGCTTCTCCAGGCCAACACAGACGGCGGCATCTACGGGGTGCTCACAGACCCCCGCTGGGCTGAGGGCGTCCCCACGGAGATCGCCCCCCGCAACGAGGTGCGGGCGGGCAAGGCCACCATCCTCACCAACATCAGCGGCGAGGACGTGGAGGAATATGACATTCTGATTATGAAGGTCTACCCGGAGCGGGAATCAGACCATCGGGACTTCCTGCTGAAGGTGACAGACCCCGAGCTTCTGGAGAAGACCGGCGGCATCGTCCAGGGCATGAGCGGCAGCCCCATTTTGCAAAACGGAAAGCTGGTGGGCGCCGTGACCCATGTGATGATAGACGACCCCACCTCAGGCTACGGGATCTATATCGGCCGGATGATCGCAAATTCCGACAAATAACACTTTAATATGACAGTAATGTCCGAACCTGTCGAACGAAAGTTGAAAGAAAAAGAGCAAACTTCCTTGCTATTTTTGGCATCTTGTGGTAGTCTTTGTAGCACCCCAGAGTAATTTGGGTCAAGCAAAACAAAGGTAGTGCGAGAAAGGTTGGAATTATTATGGAAGACAATAGACAGGTTCTTCTGGCAGACGGATCCAATGCCTTCCGGGATCAGCTCGCAGCGGCGATGGAGCAGACCGGCCGGCTCCATGTCGCGGGCAAAACAGGAAGCGGAGCAGAGCTGCTGGCGATGTTGGAGCAGAGCAAGCCGGATCTTCTGGTGATGGACCTGCTGCTGGCCGAGCAGGATGGGCTGGCAGTGTTGGAGCACATGAAGGAGCCGCGCCCCAAGACGATCGTCCTCTCCGCCTTCGCAGACAGCGCCCTCACAGACCGGCTTCCCCGCAGCGGCGTAGACTACTGCATGCTGAAGCCCTGCAATGCGGAGAGCGTTGCCCAGCGGGCGGTGGAGCTGCTCTTCCCGCTTCAGCCCGATGAGAATCCGGACAACCAGCTGGAGTGCGTCATCACCTCCATCATCCACGAGATCGGCGTGCCTGCACACATCAAGGGATACCAGTATCTGCGGGAGGCCATCTCCCTCGCCGTGGAGGACATGGACATCATCAACGCCGTGACGAAGGCGCTGTACCCCGCCGTGGCCAAGCGGTTCAACACCACCGCCAGCCGCGTGGAGCGGGCCATCCGCCACGCCATCGAGGTGGCATGGGACCGGGGAGATCTGGAGACCTTACAGAAATACTTTGGATATACCGTTTCCAATATTAAAGGGAAGCCCACCAACTCCGAGTTCATCGCCCTGATCGCAGACCGCATTGCCCTGGATCAGAGCCGCCGGATCGGCTGAGCGGGCGGCTGCACAAAGGCTTCCGGGGGAACGTGCGGGCGCTTTGCCCACAGGACCATGGATCCAGGGACAGAGGCCTTCCCTGTCCGCCTCCCTCAGAGAAAGGCTGGGGTTTCGGCTGCCGGACGGCGGGCGAAACTCCAGCCCTGTCCCTGTTCAGTGGTTTCTGGCGTCCAGCAGCTCTGCCCGGATGTCCCAGAGCTTGGCGGAGAGGTCCACGTAGTAGTTGTGGGGATTCTCGAAGCGCTTTACCTCGTCCCAGAGGTGATCCACTTCTTTGAGGCAATATGCCCGGGTCTCCTCAATGGATGGGATCTGGTACACCAGCCGGCCCTTGCGGAAGATGGGCACCAGCAGCTCCCGGGCGGTGTAGTCCGAGAACTCCTTCCGCTTCCAGGTGGCCTCGGGGTCGAAGAGGGTGATGGGCTTGGTGAAGTCCGGCTGCTCGTCATAGACGGTGATGTAGTCTGCCATGGCCTTGCCGGTGGCGTTCTCGAAGAGGCGATACACCTTCTTGAAGTGGGGGATCGTTACCTTGGCGGCATTCTCGCTGATCTTGATCTTGGGGATCACCTTGCCGTACCCGTCCTCAATGGCGGCCAGCTTGTACACGCCCCCGAACACCGGCTCGCTCTTGGAGGTGATGAGCCGCTCACCCACCCCGAAGCCATCGATCTGGGCGCCCTGGGTGAGCAGGTCCCGGATGATGTACTCGTCCAGGGAGTTGGAGGCGATGATCTTGATGTCCGGCAGCCCCGCCTCATCCAGCATCTTCCGCGCCTTGCGGGAGAGATAGGTGAGGTCTCCGGAGTCGATGCGGATGCCGCCCTTGGTGATGCCCATCTCGTGGAACACCTTGATGGCATTGGGCACGCCGGACTTCAGCACGTTGTACGTGTCCACCAGCAGCGTGGCGCTGTGGGGGTAGATCTCGCAGTACTTCTTGAAGGCGGTGTACTCGTCCGGGAACATCTGCACCCAGGAGTGGGCCATGGTCCCGGTGGCGGGGGTGGCATACATGGCGTCCGCCATGGCGCAGGCGGTGCCGCCGGCGCCGGCGATGTAGCTGGCCCGGGCGCCCAGAATGGCGCCGTCCGCCCCCTGGGCCCGGCGGGAGCCGAACTCGGAGATCATCCGCCCCTCTGCCGCCCGGACGATCCGGTTGGCCTTGGTGGCGATGAGAGACTGGTGGTTCAAAGCCAGCAGCAGATAGGTCTCAATGAACTGGGCCTGGATGGCCGGTGCCCGCACCGTGAGGATGGGCTCCCGGGGGAAGATCGGGGTGCCCTCGGGGACCGCCCAGATGTCTCCGGTGAAGTGGAAGCCCCGGAGGTACTCCAGGAAGTCCTCGCTGAAGATGTTTTTGTTGCGCAGGAAGGTGATGTCTTCCTCGTCAAAGCGCAGGTTCTGGATATACTCAACGGCCTGCTGCAGGCCGGCGGCAATGGCAAAGCCGCCGTGGTCCGGGACATTCCGGAAAAAGACATCGAAGTAGCAGATTCGATCCTGCAGACCGCACTGGTAGTATCCATTTCCCATGGTGAGCTCGTAAAAGTCCGCCAGCATGGTGTAGTTCACATCGTGCCGCATGGGTACAAGCCTTCTTTCTCAGTAGATTTGGGCCATTATAATCTGTACCCATGGAAAATGCAACCGGCAAAACCGCGATTTCTGCGCTTTCCTTTCCAACAATGATGTCTGCAGCCGGTCTGGATGGCGCTTGCATTCTCTCCCCCGCCGGCCTGGGAGAACAGAAACAGTTTTGAAATTATTGTATTTTTAGAGTAGAGGCCGTGCCTGGCTCCCTGTGAAGCCGGGCACGGCTTCCCTTGTCTGGGCTTATGCGGGGTCCAGCCCCAGCACCGGGCCGAAGAGGTCCAGCCCGTAGACCGGGACCAGAAATCCCTGTCCGTGGCGGCAGACGGGGCACTCCCGGGGCGCCGCCCCGGCGTGTACCGTATAGCCGCAGTTGATACAGATCCAGTCCGTCTCCCCATCGCTCTGGACGAGGCCTCCGCCCTCCAGCAGCTCACGGAGCCGCTGGAAGCGGATCTCGTGGCGGTGCTCAATCCCGGCGATGTGCTCGAACTGCCAGGCGATGAGATCGAAGCCCTCTTCCCGGGCGGCATACCCGAAGGCCGGATAGATCTCCACCGCCTCGTAGCGCTCCAGCTCCTGGGCGCCCCGCAGCAATCCCGCCAGTTCTGCGGGCATGGTGACGGGCCAGCTGGCGTCTGCGTGGATCCCCTGTCCTTTGCAGCTCTCCAGGAGGCTGTAGAAGACCCGGGCGTGGGCCAGCTCCTGCCGGCAGGTGTGGGCAAAGACCCGGGCGATGGCCTCCTGCTCCGCCTGATGGGCGACCTCGGCGGCAAAGCTGTACCGGGCGGCCGCCTGGCACTCCCCTGCAAAAGCCCGCATCAGGTTCTCCCGGGTGCGGCTGGCAGAGAAGTCCACATCGCCGCAGGTAATGTTCTCGTAGGTGGTGTCCATGGTGCATCTCCCATCTGCATTCATTACCCACAGGATGCCCCGCCGCGAGGCAGATTATTCTGGTGACTTGTCCTTGTACTCACACGGCCCGTCCTCCGGCAGGTGGAACATCTTGCGCCAGTACATATCGATCATGCCGCCCATCGCCTCACGGCGCTTGCCCGTGTTCCCGTGGACATAGCGGTCATAGGTGATCTGGATGCTGCTGTGACCCAGAATCTCGCTCAGGATCTTGACGTCCATGCCGGTGAAAACGGCATCGGTGGCGTAGGTGTGGCGCAGCATGTGCATGTGGATGTTCTGCTCAGCGAGTTCCGCCTTGACGGCAGCGCTCTTCAGATAGTTGGACAGCACCTTGGGGTCCGGGATGGTCTCGGTCCCGGTGACGAGATAGGAATCCGGCGTCTCGCAGGCGCAGTACTCCTGCAGCATCTTCACCAGCACGGTGTCGATGTGGAGAACACGGTTTGCGGCCGGCGTCTTGGGTGTCGTCCGGCACATCTTGGTCTTCTGTCCGCCCAGTACCGGGTTGGGCAGCCGAACCACGGTGCCGTTGATGGAGATGGTCTTACGGACGGGGTCCACATCGCAGGCGCGGAGCGCGGAGACCTCGCCAGACCGGATGCCGGTGGTGAGGGTCAGCAGGATCAGGCAGGCATAGCGGCAGATGGTATCGTGCAGATGCTTCAGCAGCTTCTCCACATCCTCCTCGATGAGGGGCCTCACCTGGGTGGGGTCGGGGATGATCTTGGGGAACTTCAGCAGTCCATAGAGGGCCGGGTAATCGGATTTCAGGCAGTTGCGCAGCAGCCGCACGGTCTCCTTGACCGTCTTGCGGGCCAGTCCCCTCTCCAGGAGGTCCTCGGAAAACTCCTCCAGGAACTCGTTGGAGATCTCATGCAGCCAGTAGTCGCCGATCTTGGGCTTGATCTGCTTTTTCGCGAAGCTGCGGTACCGGGCGAGCGTAGACCCCTTGATCTCCTTCTCCTTCGCCTTCTTCTCCAGGAACTGGTCCAACGCATCGCACAGTCTGATCGGCGTGTAGTAGCTGTCCTTCTGGAAGAGAAGCGAGATCGGGTCGTTGCCCAGCTTCCCCTGCTCCTGGAGGATCCGCTTCATCTCCCCCTGGATCGCATCGCACAATTCCTCTGCAACCATGGCGATGGCGCTGTCGCTCATATCGCAAGCGCCGGGCACGCTGTTCTTCAGAATCTGGGCGGTGATCTTGGTGAGATTGGAACCGAACACGGCCTTCAGGCTGTCCACGTTGAAATCGAAACCCGCCTCCGGGGTGGTGGCGCACGTCACGTTTTCGGGCGCAGACCCCGTCTTCGAGGCCTTTCCACGCCCTTTGGGCTCGCCAGGCAGCTTCTGTCCCTGGGCGCTGTTGTTGTTTGACTTTTTCATGGAATTCTTGTCTCCTTTTTAAATTATGTTTTTCTGTAATGTACAACAAAAAATCAGTCGACGTCCTCCCGTTATCGGACATACAGGCCCGGGGATGAAAAGCTCCCACCTGGCCCGCTCCGATTCCCCATCGGGGAGCGGAAAAATGTCATACCAAAGTCGCTGGGCGGTGCCGTTTCCTCCAGCAACGGGCCCCATTATACACGCCTTTTCCCCGGTTGTAAAGTACTTTTTAAAAATTTCAATGCAAAAATTTTTGTTTCCAGTTCATGCGTCAATTGGAATTTTTTATCATTTCTTTTATTACATTTCATATCATTACAAAGAGGTTTATTTATGCATTATACCAATTCCAATTCATGGCCTGATAAACAAAATTTGTTATGTAATTAAAAACAGTGTTTCTATCTCTTTTGGCATTTTGTCGTATGCAAATTAAAAAAAGGCCGTTGCCCGTGGGATGTAATCAGAAGGTCCGATCCGATCGGCTTGCCTCCGGTATAATCACCTGTCCGACTCGCCGCATATACTGTCCCGTCGGCAGTATTCCATCCGCGAGGAGGATCTCTATGGGAAAAACGATCTGGGTGGCAGGCGGAGACAGACGCGCCGCCGCTCTGGCCCGCCTCATGGCAGAGGACGGCATGCATGTACACACCTATGCCCTGGAAAAGGCGGAGGGCGCGGTCTGTGAGCCCTCCATGGAACAGGCCGGGGAGGCGGACTGCATTGTCCTCCCCATGCCGGCCACCGTCCGAGGCAGCACGCTCAACGCTCCCCTGGCGGCAAGCCCCCATCCGCTGGAGGAGGTCATCGCCCCGCTGCGCCCTGGCCAGCAGATCTTCGCCGGGATACCCGGAGCTCGGCTCACCGCGCTCTGCGCCGCCCACGGCCTCACACTGCGGGACTATGGGGCCCGGGAGGAGCTGGCCCTGCGAAACGCCATCCCCACCGCGGAGGGCGCCATCCAGCTGGCCATGGAGCAACTGCCCGTCACGGTGCACGGGGCCCGTGTACTGATCCTGGGCTTCGGCCGCCTGGGGCAGGCGCTGGTCCCCCGTCTGCGGGGTCTCGGCGCCGCCGTCTTTGTGGCAGCCCGCCGGGATTCACAGCGGGCTCTGGCGGAGAGCATGGGGGCCGTCCCAGTACCGTTGGACCATCTTCCGGATCGGCTCGGCACCTTCGATCTGGTCCTCAACACGATCCCGTCTCCCGTGCTGGGGCACGCCGAACTGTCTGCCCTTCCGAAAGGCGCTCTGGTGATCGACCTGGCCTCGCGCCCCGGCGGCGTGGACTGGGACGCCGCTGCCGCCCTGGGGGTACAGGCGATCCATGCCCTGGCACTTCCGGGGAAAGTGGCGCCGGTGAGCGCCGCAGGATACCTGAAGGAGACGATTTATCACATGATGGAGGAGTGATCCATGGAAGACTACAGGGTGGGATTCGCGTTCTGCGGGTCCTTCTGCACCCTTTCCAAAGCGTTAGACGCCCTGGAGAAAACCGCTGCCCGCTATCGGGAGGTGATCCCCATCGTCTCAGAGACGGTGGCCGCCACAGACACCCGGTTCGGCAACGCCCACGACTTCATGCGGGAGATGGAGCGCATCTGCGACCGCCGGGTGATCTGCACCGTACGGGACGCGGAGCCCATCGGCCCCAAAGCGCTGCTGGATGTACTGGTGATCTGTCCCTGCACCGGCAACACCCTGGCCAAGCTGGCCCACGGCATCACAGACACCGCCGTGACCATGGCGGCAAAGGCCCATCTCCGCAACAACCGGCCGCTGGTGCTGGCCCCATCCACCAACGATGGCCTCGCCGGAGCGGCCCCCAACATCGGCGCCCTTCTGGCCCGGCGGAACGTGTACTTTGTCCCCTTCGGCCAGGATGACAGTCTTTCCAAGCCCGCCTCCCTGGTGGCGGACTTTACAAAGGTACCGGAGACCGTGTCCTCTGCCCTTCTAGGGCAGCAGCTGCAGCCGGTGCTGCTGGCGGCGAGAAGATAAGGAAGCGGCGGTCCGTCTGGGGGACTCCCCTGTCGGACCGCCCCCTCTGCCGGGTGCGGTAGAATAGACCGATGCCCAGAAGGACATAGAGCAGCGCCATGGCGTCTGCCAAGCATCAGGCGGAAGTTGGTCCGATGGGCCGGGGTGAGACGCTGCAGCATGAGAATGCACCTCTTTCCCCTGTGACAGGGCCAGCATAGCTGCTTGCGGCCAGCCCTGCAATGGGTTTGGGACAGACAGTGCTCTTCGGGAGACAGTCGGCAAAGAGCAGAGTGGCTGGCAAATTTAGCCATTTCTCTCCCCCCGAAAAAATTTTTTCGAAATCGCGAAAATACCTGTTGACAGCCGCCCCGAAACGTGCTATCTTCTTTGGGCAAAACAAAGCAGGAATGGCACCGCCGTCCTCACCTCCCGCCTCAGGCAAAGAGGTTAACATGGAAGAGAGCACATGCTGGGGGCATGTGTGTTTCGCTGTGTGGACGTGGGTGCTTTGTACCCACGTTTTTGTTTGCCTTGTATCATAGGAGGTGTTTGACCATAGCTAACACGGCTCATCAGATCAACGAGGAAATCCGGGACCGGGAAGTTCGGCTCATCGGTGCAGACGGCACCCAGTTGGGCGTCATGTCCGCAGCCGAGGCGCAGCACCAAGCGGACGCCGCCGGTCTGGACCTGGTAAAGATCTCCCCCACCGCAGTTCCCCCCGTATGCAAACTCATGGATTACGGCAAGTTCCGTTTCGAGCAGTCCAAGCGCGAGAAGGAAGCCCGCAAGAACCAGCATGTGGTGGAAGTAAAGGAAATCCGGATGTCCCCGGGTATCGACAGCGGCGACTTCAACACCAAGCTCCGCAGTGCCCAGAAGTTCCTGGCAGAGGGCAACCGGGTAAAGGTGACGGTTCGCTTCCGCGGCCGTGAGATGGCCCATACCGACATCGGCAAGAACCTGCTACTGGACTTCGCGGATCAGTGTAGAGAGACGGCCAACATGGACAAGGAGCCCAAACTGGAGGGCCGCCACATGTCCATCTTCCTGTCTGCCAAACCCACCAAGTCCAAGTGACCCTGCGGTCTACACCGCGACCACATGACAAAGGAGTAGAGCAAAATGCCTAAGATCAAAACCCACAGCGGCGCAAAAAAGCGTTTCAAGCTGACCAAAAACGGCCTTGTGAAGCGTGCCCACGCCTATAAGAGCCACCTGCTGAACGGCCATGGCAAGACCCGCAAGCTCAAGAGAGGCCTCCGCAAGGGTGCCTATGCTGACGTGACCAACCAGGCCACCGTCAAGCGCATGATCCCGTACAAATAAGACACTCGATTCTCAACATAGGAGGCTGAACTACAATGGCAAGAGTTAAGGGCGCAATGATGACCCGTAAAAGACGCAACAAGGTTCTGAAGATGGCCAAGGGCTATTGGGGTGCCAAGAGCAAGCATTTCAAGATGGCCAACGAGCAGGTCATGAAGAGCCTGCAGTACGCATATGTGGGCCGCAAGCTGAAGAAGCGCGACTTCCGCTCCCTGTGGATCTCCCGCATCAGCGCCGCCTGCAAGCTGAACGGCATGAATTACTCCACCTTCATGCACGGTCTGAAGCTGGCCGGTGTGGCCATCAACCGCAAGATGCTGGCGGAGATGGCCGTCAACGACAAGGCCGCCTTCACCCAGCTCACCGAGCTGGCCAAGGCCAAGCTGGCCTGAGCCTATCTTTCCACGATTTCCTGCGGGTCTCTCCCATGAGAGGCCCGCAGTTTTTTGCCTGTAATTCCCATAATATTCCTGATTCTGAAGGCTTCCCCTATTTCTCGAAGAATTTCTCAAATAAAGATTCCCTTTTCCCCGCTTATATGGTACAATTGCGAAAAGAGCTGAAAGGGGTTGCTGTTATGGCTGCGAGCCGCCTGTTCCAACTGGTATACCTGCTGCTAGACCGGGGCCACCAGACTGCCGGCCAGCTGGCAGAGGCCCTGCAGGTCTCCCCGCGCACCGTACTGCGGGACATCGATGCGCTGTCTGCAGCCGGCATCCCGGTATACACCACCCGCGGCTCCGCCGGGGGCGTGTACCTCTCAGACGACAGACTGCTGGACCCCGCGGTCTTCACCGATGCCGAGCGGCACAACCTGCTCTCTGCCCTCCGGGATCTCCCTTGCGGCTCCACGGAGGAGGCCATGGAGAAGCTCAGTGCCCTCTTCGCCCGCCGGGAGCCGGACTGGCTGCAGGTCCACCTCAGCCACTGGGGCTCCCAGGAGAACGAGGACGAGCGGTTTGCCCTCATCCGCAGGGCCGTCCTCCAGCGCCGGATGCTGTCCTTCTCCTACACGCCGGTGTACCACGAGACCGCCCGCCGCACCGTCTACCCCGCCCGGCTGGTCTTCAAGGAGAGCGCTTGGTACCTCCAGGCCTTTGACCAACTCCGCCAGGACTACCGCACCTTCCGCCTCTCCCGGATGAGCGAGCCCATCACTCTGGGGGAGCCCTTCCACCGCCGGCTCACCCCGCCGGACCTGGAGGCGGAGAGTGAGGTGCCGCCCCTCTTCCAGGCGGAGGCCCACCTCCGGTTCCAGCCGGACCTGGCCTGGAAGGTGCTGGACGACTTTGACGCCTCCCACATCACCTACATGCCGGACGGCTCCCTGGAGGTGAAGACCGCCTTCCCCAACTCCATCTGGCTCACCCGGTTCATCCTCTCATACGGCACCGGGGTGGAGATTCTGGCCCCGGACTCCCTCCGGGAGGACGTGGCCAGGACCGCATACGCCATCTGGCAGTCCGCCCGGCAGGCCGCAGAAACAGCGCCAGCAGAGCCCCCTGTCCCGCAGGAGCCGGACCCATCCCCGTAGCGCCGCTGGGCGCATATCCCCCTGCGCGAAGAAACCTGGCCCCGGAGGCGCTCCGGGGCCAGGTCTTGTCCAAAGGGGTTGAGTCAGAAGAGGTCTTTCTTCTTCAGGATCACGGCCAGCACCAGGATGATCACGATGGAGAGCACCAGCGGGAACCAGAAGAACTGCGCCAGAGGCAGGCCGGCGCCGGTGATGTTCATGCCGTAGAAGCCGAAGACGATGTTGGGGACGGTCATGAGAATGGTGATGGAGGTGAGCACCTTCATGATCACGTTCAGGTTGTTGGAGATGACGGAGGCGAAGGCGTCCATCATGCCGGAGATGATGTCGGAGTAGATCTGGGCCATCTC
Organism: uncultured Oscillospiraceae bacterium; assembly: GCA_947629915.1. Lineage (GTDB taxonomy): Bacteria > Bacillota > Clostridia > Oscillospirales > Oscillospiraceae > Enterenecus. Next base: position 96,512 of record CANRFN010000001.1, read on the forward strand.
GATGGCCTGGCGCACCTCGATGAGCACGTCCTCCAGAAGGTCGTGGTCCTCCTCGTACAGCGTCACGATCTTGCCCCGGAGGATCTTCTCCAACGTCACCTCGTTGGCCTTCAACGAGGTGTTGAAGTACACCAGGGACTTCTCCAGGTCCAGCAGCTGAATGAGCTCCTTGTTCCGCTGGGACTTGTAGAGCTGGCGCTCCATGTAGTTGTACGTCTTGTCGATCTGCTTCAGGTACTGCAGGTAGCGCTTGGCCACCAGCAGCAGGATGTTCAGGATAAAGCGGGTGCGCATCTCGGTGCGCAGGCCCTTTACCAGGCCGTCCTGGAGGTCCCGGACCACGGAGGTCTCCTTCAGACACACCGTGATGATGTGCTTTTTCGTCACGATGATGCCCATGGGGATGGTGGAGTAGACCACGCCGGTCTCGTCCCGCTCCATGGACGGGGTGTCCACGATGATGAGGGTGTTGTCCCCCTCGCTGTCGATGCGGGAGGTCTCCTCCTCGTCCATGGCGGCCCGGAGAAAGTCCAGGTCCACCGCCAGGGTGGCGGCCACCGTGGTGAGCTCGTCCTCGCTGGGGTGCACCAGGTTCACCCAGCAGCCCTCCTCCACGGCGCTGAGCTTGGTCATCTTCCCGTCTACTGTCTTGTGAATGGTAAGCATTGTGCGCTCTCCTTTCCGGGCAAAGGGGCATAAAAAACCCTGTCCGCAGGTGCTCAGCTGCCGTAAGGGCAGCCGGCGGCCGGCGCACGGGGAGAGGCATGGCCTTTCAGCGGGTGCGCCGCAAGGAATCAATTGCGTGGTAACCGCAGGAACTTCGGCCCACTGGATCGCCTGTCATGGCGCACCTCACCGTCCTTTTTTGTGTGAAATTTCCGGCTTTGCCGGAGCTGTCTCATTATACTAGCTGTTATCCAGAAAAGCAACCGGCTTTTTCATGATACAGAAGATTTCCCGGACAACGGGCCCAAAAGCCGCCAGACCTCACCGCGGCCGTGCTTTTTGGGAACGCAGCCCCATAGAACCCGTACAAAGAGGTACTGCATATGCTGCTCACCATCACCGATTACCTGGAGGTGGACGCCGAACAGCTTCTGGCGATATACCAGGAGTCCATCGAGACCGCCAGCCGGGGTAAGGCATACCGTCCTTTCTACCCGCCCATGTTTCTAGCGGCGCTGTCCCATATTCTCCAGGGCGGGGGCAAGCTCATGGTCTGGGAGGAGGCGGGCATCTGGCGCAGTGCGCTGCTCCTCCGCCCGGCGGGAGACCGCCTCTTCTATATAGACTCCCTGGAGACCCACCCGGCGTATCGGGGCCACGGCTGTGCCGCCTCCCTGCTGCAGGCGGTGATCCTGGCGCTGCGGCAGACCGGTCCCTTCACCCTGGAGGACTGCGTGGAAAAGGACAACGCCCCGTCCCTCCTGGCCCACGAGAAGGCCGGCTTTGTCCGGTATGCCGAGGTGGGGTACGAGCCCTTTACCGAGAAGGAGAAGCCGCAGAGCTGCGGCATGCGCTACGTCTATCCGGGCCCGGACAGCCACTCGACCACCCATTCCTGAAAGGGGGATTTCCTTGCTTACCCTGTTGTATGCCCGGGCCGGTCTGAACGTCCTGGGCGAACTGCTGGATCAGATGAAGACCTCCACCGCCCAGCAGGCCATCCTCATCGTGCCGGACCAGTATTCCCACGAGAGCGAGGTGGCCCTCTGCGCCGCCCTGGGGGACACCGCATACCAGAGGTGCGCCACCATGGACTTCAACGCCCTGGCCAGCCGTCTGGACGATGTCTGCGGCGGCGGCGCCCGGCCGGTGCTGGACGCCGGCGGCCGGATGCTGCTGATGTACAACGCCCTGCGGCAGGTGTCTGAGCGGCTCACCCTGTACCGCTCCCCCGCCCGAAAGCCCGCCTTTCTCACCGATCTCATCGCCACGGTGGACGAGCTCCGGCTGAACTGCGTCACCCCGGACCAGCTCCGCGCCGCGGCAGACACCCTGGAGGGCCGGCAGCAGCAGAAGCTCCGGGATCTGGCGGCCATCTACGAGATGTACACCTCCCTGGAGCCGGTGTGTGGGGCGGACCCCCGGAGCGTGCTGGACTTCGCCGAACAGCACCTCTTGGACAGCCGCTGGGCATCGGACAAGGAATTCTTCGTCTTCGGCTTCACAGACTTCACCATCCAGGAGGAGAGAGTCCTCCGCCGGCTGATGCACGATGCCCCTGTTACGGTGGCGCTGCACCAGGACCCCAAAGACCCCTCAGACGTCTTTCTCACCGGCCGCCGCACGGCGGGCCGGCTCCGCCGGGCCGCGAAAGAGGACGGCGTGCCGATCCAGCAGATCACCCTGCAGAAGCAGGACACCCGAGAGCCCAGTCTGGTCTTTCTGGAGCAGCACCTCTTCTCTGAGACCCCTGCCCCGCCCTGGGATGGCCCCTGTGCCGTCACCAGAGTACTGGCGGCAGACCCCAGGGCGGAGGCGGAGTGGTGCGCCTCCGAGATCCGAAGACTCCTGCGCCAGGGCGACATCCGCAGCCGGGACATCGCCGTCTGCTGCCGAAAGCTGGACTCCGAGGGGGAGCTCATCGAGAGCGTCTTCGAGCGGTACGGCATCCCGGTGTTTCTCTCCGCCATGGACGATGTGCTGCAAAAGCCGGTGATCGCCCTGGTCACCGCCGCTCTGGCCGCAGTGGCGGAGGACTACCCCTATGAGCACCTCTTCCGCTACCTGAAGACCGGCCTCACAGACCTGCCCGAGGAGGACCAGGACCTTCTGGAGAACTATGTGCTCACCTGGGACCTGCGAGGCAGCGCCTGGACCCGGCAGAAGCGCTGGGACATGCACCCCGAGGGCTACGGCCAGGAATTCACCCCGGAGCAGCGGGAGCTGGTGGCCCACCTGGACGAGGTGCGCCGCCAGGTGATCCGCCCCCTGGAGAAGCTCCGCAAGTGCAGAGACAAGACCGGCCGCGGCCTGGCCCGGGCCCTCTATCAGCTGCTGGAGGACATCCAGCTCCCGGAGCGGCTCAGCGAGCGGGCGTACATCATCGAACACCGGGGCATGCTCACCGAGGCCGCCCAGTACCGGCAGCTCTGGGAGATCCTGGCCGCCGGGCTGGAGCAGTGCGCCATGCTGCTGGGGGACACCGAGCTGGAGCTGGACGAGTTCGCCCGCCTCTTCACCCTGGTGCTGTCTCAGTACGATGTGGGCACCATCCCCGTCTCCCTGGACCGGGTCACCGTGGGGGACATCCCCCGCATGGTCCACGCCCAGGGCATCCGGGTGCTGTTCCTCCTGGGGGCAGACAGCGACACCCTGCCGGACCGGACGCCCCCGCCGGGCCTTTTCAACGACACAGACCGGAACAACCTGGCGAAGAAGAACGTGCCCCTGGGGTTGCGGCAGGAGGACCTGCTCCACCGGGAGATGACCTACCTCTACGAGATCACCGCCCGCCCCTCAGACCGGCTCTACGTCTCCTACGCCGTCCGCTCCGATAGCGGCGAGCACCCCGCCTCCTTCCTCTGGGAGCGGCTGGGGGTGCTGTTCCCGGAGAGCCCGCTGGTCACGGTATCGGACACCACCCCGGGCCTCACCGCCCTGAACCCCGCCATGGAGCTGGCGGGCCAGGACCGGAACCTGGCGGCGGCTTTGGAGGGGATCCCCCACACCGGAGAGCGGCTCCATCGGCTGCACGCGGCGGCCGTGTGGAAGCGGGGTGCCCTCTCCCAGCGTGCGGTGAACACGCTCTTCGGCAAGGTGGTGCCCATGTCCGCCTCCAAGCTGGACCTCTTCAACAGCTGTCACTTTGGGTATTTTCTCCGCTTCGGCCTGAAGGCCAAGCCCCGGGAGCAGGCCAAGTTCCGCCCCACGGAGTACGGCACCTTCGTCCACGCGGTGCTGGAGAACACCCTCCAGCAGGCCCGGGCCCAGGGGATCCCCCTGGCGGACACCCAGATGGTGGCCAAGCTGGCGCTGGAGGCGGCAGATCACTACGAGCAGCAGACCTTCCCCAACCTCACCGAGGAGCCCGCCCGGTTCCAGTGGCTCTTCGCCCGGATGAAACAGTCCGCCCTCGCCGTGACGGACTCCGTCTGCAAGGAGATGAGCGTGTCCCAGTTCGAGCCCACCGCCTTTGAGATGACCTTCGCAGACCGGGACTATGAGACCGGGCAGCCGGCGGATATGGAGCCTGTGGTGGTGCAAAACGGGGTCACCCTCCGCTTCACCGGCGCAGTGGACCGGGTGGACACCTGGGTTCACGATGGCCAGCGGTATCTCCGTGTGGTGGACTACAAGACCGGTCAGAAGGCCTTCGACTTCGCCGATGTGGAGGACGGCCGCGGCCTGCAGATGCTGCTGTACCTCTTCACCCTCACCCAGAAGGCCAAGCACAAGTTCGGCCCGGAGCCTCTGGTGCCCGCCGGGGTGCTCTACGTTCCCGCCCGCAATCCCCTGGTGAACGGCACCCGCACCATGACGCCTGAGGAAGTGCAGGAGGAGCAAGACAAGATGCTGGTACGCAAGGGCCTGGTGCTGGACAACCAGACCGTGCTCAACGCCATGGAGGACACCGGCGGCGCCGGCAAGTACCGCTTCCTGCCGATCAACGCCAGGGGCAAGAGCGAGTACCTGGTCTCCCCGGAGCAGCTGGACCTGCTGCAGCGATACGTGTTCTGCGCTCTGGAGGACGCCGCCGGGGAGTTTTCCGCCGGCAACATCAACGCAGACCCGTACTGGCGGGAGAAGACCCACAACGCCTGTGCGTTCTGCAAATACCAGTCCGCCTGTCACTTTGAGGAGGCCCTGGGGGACGCCAAGCGGGTGCGCCGCAGCCTGAAGGCGGCGGAATTCTGGAGCAGCCTCGCCAATCGGATGAAGGAGGGAGACGGCCATGGCAATTGAACTCACCGCAGAACAGCGGGCTGCGGTACAGGACCGCGGCGGAGACCTGCTGGTGGCCGCCGCCGCAGGCTCCGGCAAGACCAGGGTGCTGGTGGAGCGGCTGATGGCAGCCGTGGAGGCCGGGGAGGACATCGACCGCTTCCTGGTGATCACCTTCACCAACGCCGCCGCGGCGGAGCTCCGGGGCCGGGTGGCCGCCGCCATCCAGGCCCGGCAGGCCGCCCAGCCGGGGGACCTCCACCTGCGGCGGAACGCCTCTCTCATCTACAAGGCCCCCATCTGCACCATAGACGCCTTCTGCCTGGACTTTCTCCGGCAGTACGGGCACCAGGCCGGCCTGGACCCGGACTTTCGCATCTGCGATGAGGCGGAGGCCAGCGAGCTGCGCCAGCGGGCTCTGGAGGAGGTGCTGGAGGAGCGGTACGCCCACATCGCAGAGGACCTCAACTTCGCGGCCCTGGCAGACACCATGGCGGGGGAGCGGGACGACCAGACCCTGGAGAGCGTCATCCTGGACGTGTTCAACAAGGTGCAGTCCCAGCCGGACCCCCTCACCTGGCTCACGGAGCGCAGCGAGGACTTCCAGCTCCCCGCCGGCACCACCCCGGAGGGCACCCCCTGGGGGCAGCTGCTGCTGGACGATGTGCGGGCCACCGCCCAGTACTGGCTCGGCCTTTTGGAGCGGGCGCTGCATCTGGCAAGCCAGAACGCCACCCTCCAGGCCAACTACGAGAACACCCTCACCCAGGCCATGTACCTCTTCCAGGACATCCTCCAGGCCCCGGACTGGGACAGCCTGGTGAACCGGCTGCAAAAGGCGTCCCTGCCGGCATTGGGCCGCAAGCGCAAGGACATAGACGAGATTCTGAAACTGCAGGTGTCCGGCATCTGGGACCTCTGCAAAGACGTGATCCAGAAGAAACTCCCCCCGCGCTTCTCCGTTCTGGGGGAGGACGCGGTGGCAGACCTGCGCACCGTCTCCCCCTCTATGGCGTCTCTCCTGGACATGGCCGGCCGGTTCAGCGCGGCCTTCTCCGCCGCCAAGCAGCGCCGCCACCTCATCGACTTCAGCGATGCCGAACACCTCACCGCCCACCTGCTGTCCAACCCGGACGGCTCCCCCACCACCCTGGCACTAGAGCTTGGGGCGGAGTACGCGGAGATCATGGTGGACGAGTACCAGGACACCAACGGGGTGCAGAACGCCATCTTCGGCGCCCTGGCCAAGGCCTCCCGTCTCTTCATGGTGGGGGACGTGAAGCAGTCCATCTACCGCTTCCGCCTGGCGGACCCCACCATCTTCCTGGCAAAATACCACGCCTATCCCCTGGGGCCGGACGCCATGCCGGGTGAGGCCCGGAAGCTCCTGCTCAGCGCCAACTTCCGCTCTCGCCCGGAGGTGCTGGAGGCCACCAACTTCATCTTCAAGGCCATCATGACAGCTGAGGCCGGCGAGCTGGACTACACGGACGCCGAGGCCCTGCGGTGCGGCCGGTCTGATCTCACCCCCGATCCCCGCTACGCCACCGAGCTGAACGTGGTGGACATGGCCCCCTCGGAGGGGGAGAAAAAGGGAAAGGCCAAGACCACCGCATCAGACCAGCCCGCCCCTTCCGATGGGGAGGATGAGACCGCCTCCAGCCAGGAGGAGGTCCCCAAAGACCTGATCATGGCCCGGGCAGCCGCCCAGCGGATCCGGGATCTGCTGGACAGCAAACTGCCCATCGGGGACAAGCCGATCCAGCCGGAGGACATCGTGATCCTGCTCCGCTCCCCGGGGCCGGTGATGCGCTCATACACCCAGGCCCTGGACGAGGAGGGCATCCCCTGGAACGCGGAGGGCGGCCGGGAGTTCTTCGGCTCCACCGAGATCGCCGTGGCCATCTCCCTGCTCTCCATCCTGGACAACCCCCACCAGGACGTGCCCATACTGTCTGTGCTCCGCTCCCCCCTCTTCGGCTTTCCGCCGGACCGGCTGGCGGAGCTGCGGGCCGGCGCCAAGGGCTCCGTCTACGACAGCATCCGGGAGGCGGCCAAGGCCCAGCCCAGCGGGGACTGCGGACGCTTTCTCAACCGGCTCACCAAGCTCCGGGAACTGGCCATTGAGGAGAGCAGTCACCGGCTGATCTGGCACCTCTACGGGGAGTTGGACATCCCCGCCCTCTACGGGGCCATGCCGGACGGCCCCCTCCGCCGGGCGAATCTGATGGCCCTCTACGATGAGGCCGTGCGCTTTGAGAGCGCCGGCCACAAGGGGCTGATGTCTTTTCTCATCCACCTCTCCCGGATGGCGGAGAATGACATCCCCGTGCCCGTCCCCGGGGGCAACACCGGCGGGGTGCGGATCCTCTCCATCCACCGCTCCAAGGGGCTGGAGTTCCCGGTGGTACTGCTGTGCAACCTGGACCGGAACTTCAACCTCCAGGACACCCGGGGCACGGTGCTCTTCCACCCCAGCCTGGGCCTTGGCCCCAAGTGCATAGACCGCAGCCGGATGCTCCGCTACACCACCATCGCGAGAGATGCCGTGACCCTGCAGCTCCAGCGGGAGATGCGGGCGGAGGAGATGCGGCTACTCTACGTGGCCATGACCCGGGCCGAGCACAAGCTGATCCTCTTCTCCGCCGTGAACGGCCGGGCCCCCAGTCTGGAGAGCCTGGCGCTGCTGGCGGAATACCCCCCGGCCCCCCGGCAGATGGCGGAGGCCGGCTCCATGGCGGACTGGATCCTCACCCCGGCGCTCTGCCGCACAGACAGCGGGGCGCTGTGGGGGGACATCCCCCTGCCCCACCCCGATCCCCCGGCGGAGGAGGGGCTCTTCTGGGACATCCGGAAGCAGACCAAGGACGAGGTGCTGCGCCGCACGCCCCCTGCCGCCCCATCGGAGGGAGGCATCCCCGAGGGCCACATCCCAATCCCGCCGAACCTGCGGGAGATGCTCACCTGGCGCTACAACTATGAGGGCGCGGCCTATCTCCCCTCTGCCCTCACGGTGACCGAGCTGAAGGGGCGGATGAAGGACTGGGAGGTGGCCAAGGACGCCCAGGAGCTGCGGAGAAAGCCGGTCTCCACCCTGCGCCGGCCGGTGTTCGAGGAGAGCCGCAACCTCACCGCGGCGGAGCGGGGCACCTCTCTGCACATGGTGATGCAGTACATTGATTTTCAACGCACGGACACCCTGGAGCATGTGCGCCAGGAGATCCAGCGGCTGGTGGACGGCCAGTTCATCACCCCCAGACAGGGGGAGGCGGCGGATGCCCAGGCCATCGTGACCCTCTTCGCCTCCCCCCTGGGCCAGCGGCTGCTTCAGTCCCCCCGTGTGGAGCGGGAGTACCGCTTCTCCCTGCGCACCCCGGTGACGGACTTCTTTCTCACCTCACCGGACCCCCGGGACCACATTCAGCTGCGGGGCGTGATCGACTGCTGGTACATGCTGCCGGACGGCACCCTGGCGGTGGTGGACTTCAAGACGGACCACGTCACCGAGGAGAAGCTGGACATCCTGGTCCAGGACTATGAGGCCCAGGTGGACGCGTACAGCATGGCCCTCAGCCGGATCATGGGCATCCCCGTGACCCGCCGGAGCCTGTGGTTCTTCGGCATCGGCCGGGAGATCGTGCTGTAGGGCAGAAAAGGCCGAAAACGGGGCGCCCCTGCGCCCCGTTTTCGGCATCGTGCCGGGAAAGGATCCCCTGCAGCTGGAAATTCCGGACATTCCTTAAAAATTCGCCGATCGATAGAGAAATCTGAAAAAAAGTTCTTGCATTTTGGGGATGGACGTGCTAATATACCGGTTGCGTTTGCGGGCGCGTTACCGCATAGGGTCCGGCGGGTACCCGCCATCCCGGATGCGACTCGGCAAATTGGTCCGAAGAAGCTGTCCCCCTGGGCATCCTCAGGGGTGCGGATGGAACAAAACCCGTATGAACAGTTTTCCAACGAAAGAGGTGAAACCTGTGAAGGAAGGCATCCATCCGAATTATCGTCCCACCACTATCACCTGCGCATGCGGCAATGTGATCGAGACTGGCTCGACGAAAAAGGACATCAAGGTGGAAGTCTGTTCCAAGTGTCACCCCTTCTATACCGGCAAACAGAAGGTGGTTGATACCGGCGGACGTGTCAGCCGCTTCAACAAGAAGTTCGGTCTGGCCTGAACCGATGCCGTTCAAAGCCCATGTCTTCGGACATGGGCTTTTTCCCTACCTGTTTTCGGATATCCCTGGCCCTCCCGGCATAGACTGGAGCCAGGTCTTTGGAAAGGAGATCCCAAATCATGTTCCGCAAAGTAGACCCCAAAACCCTTCCCATGAACCCCTTTGCCGCCATCGGGGACCAGTGGATGCTGATCACCGCCGGCACCAGGGAGCACTGCAACACCATGACTGCCTCCTGGGGCAGCCTGGGCGTGCTGTGGGGTGCCCCCATGGCCATCGCCTATATTCGGCCCCAGCGGTACACCAAGCAGTTCGTGGACAGCCAGGACTACTTCACCCTCAGCTTCTTCGGCCCGGAATACCGCCAGCAGCTGAGCCTCTGCGGCTCCAAGAGCGGCCGGGACGTGGACAAGGTCCAGGCCTGCGGCTTCACCGTGGCGGAGGCCGCGTGCGGCGCCCCGTACTTTGAACAGGCGGAGACCGTGCTGGTCTGCCGCAAGCGGATGGCGGTGCCCATGGAGCCGGAGAAGCTGCCGGAGGACGTCAGGGAGAAGTGGTACGACCAAGACTATCACATCATGTACTGGGGAGAGATCGTGGAGGCACTGGTTCGCGCCTGAGCCCCGCTCCCTCCCCTTCGGAGGAATTGCATGTTCGAAGATACACAACCGAAAACCATCAACCGGGCCATCCTGGCGGGCCTGCACTGCCCCTCCCTGGACAAGGAGGAGGACGCAGACGAGTCCAGCCTGGAGGAGCTGGCGGCCCTGCTGGAGACCGCCGGCGGCACCTGCCTGGGCACCATGCTGCAAAACCGCCCCGCGCCGGACCCCCGCACCTTCCTGGGAGAGGGCAAGACGGCGGAGCTGAAGGAGCTGGTGCAAAACCTGGGGGCGGACATCGTGGTGCTGGACAATCCCCTCTCCCCCTCTCAGCAGAAGGTGCTCACCGAAGAGGTGGGTGTCACGGTGATTGACCGGGCGGCGCTGATTTTGGACATCTTCGCCAAGCGGGCCCGCACCAGCGAGGGCCGCATCCAGGTGGAGCTGGCCCAGTACCAGTACCTGCTGCCCCGGCTCACCGGCATGTGGAAGCACCTGGAGCGCCAGGAGGGCGCCATCGGCACCCGGGGGCCCGGCGAGACCCAGCTGGAGTCGGACCGGCGGCACATCCGGCGGAAGATCAGCAAACTGGAGGACGAGCTGAAGGACGTGCGCCGGGTGCGGGCCACCCAGCGGGAGCGCCGGGAGAAAAACGAGGTACCGGTGATCGCCATCGTGGGCTACACCAACGCCGGCAAGTCCACCCTGCTCAACGCCCTCACCGGCGCGGACATCCCCGCCAACAACCGCCTCTTTGACACCCTGGACACCACCACCAGGACCCTGCCGGTCTCAGACACCTGCACCGCCCTCATCTCGGACACCGTGGGCTTCATCTCCAAGTTGCCCACCCAGTTGGTGGACGCCTTCAAGGCCACCCTGGAGGAGCTCACCTTTGCAGATTTGCTGGTGCACGTTATCGACGCCTCGGACCCCAACTGGCGGGAACAGGCGGCGGTGGTGGACCGGCTGGTGTCCGACCTGGGCGCCTCGGAGACCCCCCGGCTGGAGGTCTTCAACAAGTGCGACCGCTTTGTGGAGGAGATCCTCCCCCACGGAGACGACATCGTCCACATCAGCGCCCTCACCGGCGAGGGGCTGGACCAACTGCTCCAGGCCATCGCCCGTCACCTGGACGACAGCCGTCTCGTCCACTTCGCCTTCCCCTATGCCAAATCCGGCCTGCTGGACGCCCTCTACCGGGAGGCCAAGGTGCAAAACGTGGAGTACGGCGAGGAGATCGCCGTGTCCGCCCTCTGTACCCGCAGGACCGCAGGCCGGCTGGCGGCGTGGATCACTGGATAAACAGAAAGCAGCAGGCGAAAAGCCTGCTGCTTTCTGCTGTCTATGGGTCGTTTTCAGTGTCAGGCGGTTTTCCTTTACAGATCTTGTCTCAAGCAGGGAATCAGTCTGCCTGCCTCTGTTTCCGGCCGCGGAGGATGTCGTAGAGGATCAGGGCCGCGCAGCCCGCCACCAGCAGCACCAGGATCAGGATGGCGCAGTTGCGGAAGAAGTCCTGGGGGAGCACCAGGATGATCTGGTCCGTGGCGGGGTCGAAGAGCCAGTTGGTCTTCCCGGGGAAGAAGATGGCGTGGAAGACGGTGAAGGCGCGGTCGAAGTCCAGGGCGGCGAGGCCCGCGATGAGGAGAAACACCGCCCCCAGGCCGGCTCCGGCCCAGAAGCCCGGCCCCCGGCCGGCCAGGCGGGCAGAGGTCCGGTGGGTACACTTCATCCAGACGAGAAGAATGATGAGCAGCACGGCGGTAACCCCGAAGCCGTACACGTCCAGCAGAAACAGCCCCCGGACATCGGTGAAGTGGCTCTTGCCGCTCTCAGACCACTTCAGCACGCCTGTGGAGAACTCCTCCGCCCCCAGACAGTAGTCCAGCATCTCATCGAAGGCGGTGACGATCTCCTCCCGGGTGAAGCCGGTGCGCTCCGGGAGGTCCATGGCATCGATGTGGGCGTAGTAGAAGGGGCGGCAGAGGATGGGGGCCGCGATGGAGCCGGAGAGCAGCACCAGGGCGATGAGAATGGCCTCCACGGCGGTGAGCCACTTGCTTGTTGTTTTCATTGGGAAACCTCCTCAGGACAGCCAGACAGGGTGATGAGCACTTGAGACGGCAGGTAGAAGAACCACATGCCCAGGGATACGGCCCGGTATAGGAGACCGTCCGGGAGACCTGCGTTGAAAAGGCCCACACAGGTGTCGCAGCAGACAAAGAGGGTGAGGCCGATGGCAAAGCGGCGGTATCGTCTTCCCTGCTGTCTCCAGGCAAGGCCGGTGTTCACGAGAAGCTGGGTATAGTACACGCCGGCCAGCAGATTCACCGGGGACGCCATGCGGAGAACCGCCAGCCCCAGGGCCGCCAAAACCGGGAGCACCAGGCGCCAGGGGACGGCGAACCCCGCCCCATCGCGGTGCAGCCGGCAGAGATACACCATCTGCACCACGAGGAAGATCGAGACCCCCGGGGCGTAGTGGTCTCCGCGCACGAGGAGAAACCAGTCTGCTGCAGCGGTGAGGGTCAGGGCGATGAGCACCAGCGGATCCCCGCCCCGCCGGAGGGACAGGGCCGCCATCCCGATGCAGAGCAGGATGCCGGCGTACTTGACCGCATTGGAGGAGCCCTGGCCCATGAGGTCTATGGTGAGAAAGGTGACATACAGCACCCCTTCCACCGCGAGAAAGGCTGCGGTCTGCCGGCTCTTCACGGTCCTCACCTCCCACATGTCTGCATGATTTCTGATTGTACCACCAGTTGGGGCCGCCGTAAAGGTCCATTCCGGAGGAGAAACGGCCTGCCGGGAGACCGTTGGCCTGCAGCGATACCCGCGAAATGCATGTTTTCACCGGCCTATGCAGCCAAATCTCCCCTGTTTCCAGCGGGTTTCAGACGGATCGCCACATTTTTAACAAACTTCTTCAAAATTCGTCCAAAGGATACAGCAAAATATCCAGATTTTCCAGGTTGCACCCCTTGTTTTTTGGAAATGGGCCGTATATAATAATGAATGCTGTTATCAGAACGTTTCGAAAGGCAGCAGCGCCCGCTGTTTTGCACCCTGGCAGAACTGGGTAATCCGTTAGAGTTTGGAGGAAAGAGAGCAGTGAATCGCAAATTGCACGGCATTCATGCACCGCACCGCAAGAATACTGCAGACAGCGTTCCAAAGCGGATGCCGCCACCCCCTGTGATCACGGTGCCCATGTCCATGAACATCGGTGCACCGGCAAAGCCCGTTGTGAAGGCGGGGGACCTGGTGAAAGTGGGACAGATCATTGCGGAGGCCGGCGGCTTCATGTCTGCCCCCATCTATTCCGGCGTCTCCGGCAAGGTGAAGAAGCTGGATGAGATTTTGAGTTCCAACGGCCGCTTCGACACCGCCATCGTCATCGAGAGCGATGGGCAGCAGACGCTCTACGAGGGCCTCACCAAGCCTGTCATCACAGACCAGAAGAGCTTTGTAGACGCTGTGCGCACCTGCGGCGTCATCGGCCTGGGCGGCGCAGGCTTCCCCACCTCGGTGAAGCTGAACGTAGACCCGGACCGGGTTCACGCCATCATCATCAACGGCGCCGAGTGCGAGCCCTACATCACCTCAGACACCCGCACCATGATGGACAACGCAGATCGGGTGGTTATGGGGGCCCAGCTGCTGCAGAAGTACTACACCGCAGACCGGATTGTGATCGGCATCGAGGACAACAAGCCCCAGTGTATCGAGATCATGAAAGAGGCCGGCAAGGACGTGCCGGGCTTTGAGGTGGCGGAACTGCCCGCCATGTACCCCCAGGGCGGCGAGAAAGTGCTGATCTACAACACCACCGGCCAGATCGTCCCCGAGGGCAAGCTGCCCATCGATGTGGGCTGCATCGTCATCAACTGCACCACCCTGGCGGTGATCGCCCGCTACATAGAGACCGGTATCCCCCTGGTGGAAAAGGTGATCACCGTAGACGGCTCCGCGGTGGCCAACCCCCAGAACATCATCGTGCCGGTGGGCACCCCCATCCGGGATGTGCTGAACTACGTGGGCCTGAAGACAGAGCCCCGGAAGGTGCTGTACGGCGGCCCCATGATGGGCATCTGCGTGCCCAACCTGGACGCCCCCATTCTGAAGAACACCAACGCCATCCTGGCCTTTGACGAGAAGGACGCCCAGGACCCGGTCCCCACCCCCTGTATCCGCTGCGGCCGGTGCGTGAACCACTGCCCCTTCGGGCTGATGCCCGCCGCCATTGAGCAGGCGTACAACGACCGGGACGGCGCCGCCCTGAAGAAGCTGAAGGTGAACCTCTGCATGGAATGCGGCTGCTGCAGCTACGGCTGCCCGGCACGCCGTCCCCTGGTGCAGATCAACAAGCTGGCCAAGGCCGTTCTCAACCGGTACAACCAGGAACAGAAGGCTCTGGCAGAAAAAGAGGCGGCAAAGAAGGCCGCAAAAGAGGAGGCGGGCGTCCATGGAAAATAATAAAATCGTATCCGTGAACCCCCACATCTACGCCCCGGACACCACCACGACCATCATGCGGGACGTGGTGCTGGCCCTGGTCCCGGCGGTAATCGCATCCGTGCTGTTCTTCGGGCCGCGGGCGCTGCTGGTGGAGGCGGTGTGCATCGCGGTGGCCGTCCTCTGCGAGTGGGGGTTTGAAAAGATCTGCAAGCGCCCCAACACCATCGGCGACTTCTCCGCCGTGGTGACCGGCCTGCTGCTGGCCCTGAACCTGCCGGTGAGCATCCCCATCTGGCAGGCGGCCTTCGGCGCATTCGTGGCCATTGTAGTAGTGAAACAGCTCTTCGGCGGCATCGGCATGAACTTTGCCAACCCCGCCATCACCGCCCGCATCGTGATGCTGGTGGCCTTCGGCTCCGCCATGACCACCTGGACGGCCCCCGCCTTTGCGGACGCCACCTCCAGCGCCACGCCCCTGAGCATCATCGCGGGCATCAACGGCGTCACCGCCGGCACCCACACCGCAGACGAACTCCCCTCCCTCGTCCAGATGTTCCTGGGCGCTCGGGGCGGCTCTCTCGGTGAGACCAGCTGCCTGGCCCTACTCCTCGGCGGCATCTACCTCATCTGGCGGAAGGTGATCTCCTGGCACACCCCCGTGGCCTTCATCGCCACCGTGTTTGTGCTCACCGCCCTTCTGGGACAGCAGCCGCTGTACCAGGTCATGGCAGGCGGCCTCTTCATCGGCGCCTTCTTCATGGCCACAGACTACACCACCTCCCCGCCCACACCCAAGGGCAAGATTGTGTTCGGCATCGGCTGCGGCCTGCTCACCGTGTGCATCCGGGTCTGGGGCAACTATCCCGAGGGCGTGTCCTTCTCCATCCTGCTGATGAACATCCTCAACCCCTTCATCTGCAACCTGACCCGTACGAAACCGTTTGGAGGTGTGGAAGCATGAACAAGTCCCAGTCCAATGTGCTGGCGGATTTTGTCCAGCCCATCGGCGTCCTCACCGCCATCTGTCTCGTCATGACCCTGCTGCTGGCCTTCACCAACTCCGTGACCGCCCCCATCATCGAGGAGACGCAGCGGAAGACCGCCGAGGCCGCCCGCCTGGAGGTGCTCCCGGCGGCAGACAGCTTTGAGAAGCTCGATGTGACCCTGCCGGACGGCAGCTCCGTGACCGAGGTCTACAAGGCGGCCAACGGCAGCGGCTACGTGTTCATGATCGTGGCCGAGGGCTACGGCGGCAAGGGCACACTGAATATGAGCTGCGGCATCGACCAGGACGGCAAGATCGTGGAGACCAAGGTGATCAGCCACGAGGAGACCCCCGGCATGGGCTCCAAGGTGACGGGAGACGACTTCAAGGGCCAGTTCCCCGGCAAGACCAGCGCGGACATCGCCGGCGGCGCCATCGACACCATCTCCGGCGCCACCCGGTCCTCCAACTTCTACATCAAGGCCATCCAGGACGCCTTCGCGGCGTATGATCTGGTAAAGGAGGGCTGATTCTCATGAAAAACAACAAACTCGCCATCCTCACCAACGGCATTATCAAGGAGAACCCCATCCTGGTGCTGATCCTGGGCACCTGCCCCTTCCTGGCGGTCACCACCCAGGCCTCCAATGCCATCGGCATGGGCGCAGCTGTTACCTTCGTGCTGCTCTGCTCCAACGTGATGATCTCCCTGCTCCGGAATGTGATCTCGGACAAGGTGCGCATCCCCTGCTACATCGTGGTGATCGCGTCCTTCGTGACCCTGGTCCAGATGGTGGTAAAGGCATACTTCAGCGCACTGGACACGGCTCTGGGCCTGTACCTGCCGCTGATCGTGGTGAACTGCATCATCCTGGGCCGGGCGGAGATGTTCGCCAACAAAAACGGCGTGCTGGACTCCGCCCTGGACGCCATCGGCATGGGCGTGGGCTATCTGCTCGCCATGCTGATCATGGCCTCCATCCGGGAGATCTTCGGCGCCGGCACCTGGTTCGGCATGAAGATCCCCGTCCTGGCGGACAACAACATCTCCATCATGACCATGGCCCCCGGCGGGTTCGCCGTGTTCGGACTGCTCATCGCCGTGGTGAACAAGGTGAGCCACGGCAAGGCCATCAAGAAAAAGGACTTCGGCTGCGAGGGCTGCCCCTCCGCCGCCAGCTGCGGCCAGCGCGGCTGTGAACGAGTGCAGAAGGAGGCTAATGCATAATGGATTTCAAGGGATTACTCGCCATTGTGATGGCCGCCGTACTGGTAAACAACTACGTCCTGTCCCAGTTTTTAGGCATCTGCCCCTTCCTGGGCGTGTCCAAGAAGCTGGACCAGGCCACCGGCATGTCCATCGCCGTGATCTTCGTCATGGTGCTGGCCACCGCCGTGACCTATCCCATTCAGTACTTCCTGCTGAACCCCAACAACATCGCCTATCTGCAGACCATCGTCTTCATCCTGGTGATCGCCGCCCTGGTGCAGCTGGTGGAGATCGTCCTGAAGAAGTACATCCCCGCCCTCCACGCATCCCTGGGCGTGTACCTGCCCCTCATCACCACCAACTGCGCCGTGCTGGGCGTCTGCATCAGCAACGTGGACAGCTACATGTCCGGCGGCGGGTTTGGCGCCAGCTTTGTCCAGGCGCTCTTCAACGCATTCGGCAGCGGTCTCGGCTTTCTGCTGGCCATGGTGCTCTTCGCCGGCGTCCGCAGCAAGGTGGAGAAGGCCAATCCCCCCGAGTGCTTCAAGGGCATGCCCATCACCCTCATCTCCGCTGCCATCGTCTCGGTGTCCTTCATGGGCTTTGCCGGACTGGTAGACAACCTCTTGGGCTGAGGAGGTGCCATCGATGGAAATTCTGTTTCCCGTGATCGCTGTATCCATCATCGGCCTGATCTGCGGCGCCGGCCTCTCTGTGGCCTCCAAGTTCATGGCAGTGGAAGTGGATGAGCGGATCCCCAAGGTCCGGGCCTGCCTCCCCGGCGCCAACTGCGGCGCCTGCGGCTTCGCCGGCTGCGATGGCTATGCCGCCGCCCTGGTGGAAGATGAGGACCTGGCGGTGAACCTCTGCGTCCCCGGCGGCGCCACCGCCGCCAAGTCCATCGGCGATGTCCTGGGCCGTGCGGCCGGTGACGTGGAGAAGATGGTGGCCGAGGTCCGCTGCTCCGGCACCTGCGAGGCCACCTCTGTGAAGATGGACTACAACGGCCTTCCCTCCTGTTCCGCCGCCAAGCTGCTCTTCGGCGGCACCGGCCTCTGCGTGTACGGCTGCATCGGCCTGGGGGACTGCGCCAAGGTGTGCCCGGTGAACGCCATCCACATCGGCGGCAACCTGGCCCGGGTGGACACCTCCGTGTGCATCGGCTGCGGCAAGTGCGCCAAGACCTGCCCCAACGGCGTCATCGCCATCCGTCCCGCCAGCGCCCACATGGTGGTGGACTGCAACAACAAGCAGAAGGGCGCCAACACCCGCAAGGCCTGCAAGGTGGGCTGCATCGGCTGCCGCCTCTGCGAGCGCAACTGCCACAACGGCGCCATCACCGTGACAGACAACCTGGCGTCCATCGACTACTCCAAGTGCGATGGCTGCGGCAAGTGCATTGAGGTCTGCAAGGCCGGATGCCTGGTGGCCCTGAACATCGCCAGCGCAGAAGTTGTGAACGGCTAAACGCTCCCTTTGAAACGGGGACCGAAGTTTTGAGACTTCGGTCCCCGTTTTTGTCTCTTTGAGGCCGATTTTCGGCAATTCCGTCTGCTGTTTAAGCACATTTCATCCTTGCATCAGCCCTCTCCCTGTGGTAAAATGTTTTGCTGACTATGGGGGTGACAGTGGCTTTGAAGGGAACCCGCCGCAACGATATCAGGCTCATTGCCGGGCTGCTGCTGGCCGCCGGCATACTGGCCCTTTTTCTCCATTTCACCCGCACGAATGGCGGCAGCGTCCGCATCGAACAGGATGGCGTTACCACCGCCGTACTCCCCCTGGATCGGGATACCCGCCAGACCATCGAACGGGACGGCGACACCAATGTCCTGGTGATTGAAAACGGGGCCGTGTGGGTGGAAGAGGCCAACTGCCGGGACAAGATCTGCGTCCGCCAGGGCGCCATCCGGTACACCGGACAGTCCATCGTCTGCCTGCCCCACAAGCTTGTGATCACCATCGAGGGCGGCTCAGACACCCCCTTTGACGCCCAGACCCGCTGAGGAGGACGCAGCCATGCATGCAAAGAAAGTGGCCCGCTACGGCCTGCTCACCGCCCTGGCGCTGGTGCTGTCCTGGCTGGAGTCCCTGCTGCCCTCCCCCGGCATCCCCGGGGTAAAGCTGGGCCTTGCCAACCTGGTGGTGGTGTTTGCCCTGTACCGGGCGGGGTGGTTTCCCGCCTGTGTGCTCTCTCTGGTGCGGGTGCTGCTGGTGTCCTTTCTCTTCGGCAACGGGGTGAGCCTGGCATACAGCCTCTCCGGGGCGGTGCTCTCCCTGGCGGTGATGATCCCGCTGAAGGCCACGGGCAAGTTCTCCGAGACCGGGGTCTGTACCGCCGGCGGGGTGGCCCACAACGCCGGCCAGCTCATCGCCGCCGTGGTCCTGCTGGGCACCACACGCCTCAGTTACTATCTCCCGGTGCTCTGCGTCTCCGGCACCCTGGCCGGCGCCGCCATCGGGCTTGCCGCAGCGGAGCTCATCCGCCGGGTGCCGGATCGGCCCTGACCCGCCGCAGCCTTACCATTCCATCTATTTTCATTTTCGAAAGCAGGTTGTCTCATGAATCTCACTGTCCGGGATCTTCTGGATCTCGACCACACCCTCGCGGCAGACTATCTCTCCCAGTTCACCTACCCCTGGGAGGCCCTGGACGGCATCAAGGCGCTGATCCTCTCCCTGGGCCCCAATCTGGGGGAGGACTACGAGCAGCGGGCGCCCCAGGTTTGGGTACACAAAACCGCCACCGTCTTCCCCAGCGCCTATCTTGGCGCCCCCTGCATCATCGGCCCGGAGACCGAGGTGCGCCACTGTGCCTTCATCCGCGGTTCAGCTTTAGTGGGCGCCCACTGCGTGGTGGGCAACAGCTGTGAGCTGAAAAACGTCATCCTCTTTGACAACGTCCAGACCCCTCACTACAACTATGTAGGAGACTCCATTCTGGGATACAAGAGCCACATGGGCGCCGGGTCCATCACCTCCAACGTAAAATCAGACAAGACGCTGGTGACGGTGAAGGACGGCAACGCAGTCCTGGAGACCGGCCGAAAGAAGTTCGGCGCCATTCTGGGAGACCATGTGGAGGTGGGCTGCAACAGCGTGCTGAACCCCGGCACCGTGATCGGCCGGAACAGCCGCATCTATCCCGTCTCCTGCGTCCGGGGCGCGGTGCCGGCGGACAGCATCTATAAGACCGGGGGCACCATCGTGCCTCAGAGAGGAGTTTGACCCCCATGGGAAAATACTTTGGTACAGACGGCTTCCGGGGCGAGGCCAACGTCTCGCTGACAGCCGATCAGGCCTATCAGGTGGGCCGCTTTCTGGGCTGGTACTACGGCCGCAACCGGAGGGCCCAGGTCGTGGTGGGCAAGGACACCCGCCGGTCCAGCTACATGCTGGAGTACGCCATCAGCGCTGGCATGGCGGCATCCGGGGCGGATGTGTATCTGCTCCATGTGACCACCACCCCGTCTGTCTCGTACGTCACCCGGACAGACGGCTTTGACTGTGGCGTGATGATCTCCGCCTCCCACAACCCCTACATGGACAACGGCATCAAGCTGCTGAACCGGGAGGGCGAGAAGATGGACGAGGCCACCATCAACCTGGTGGAGGAGTATCTGGACGGGCATCTGTTTGTAGACGGGCAGTACTACCCCTCTGTCCCCTTCGCCACCGGCGAGGCGGTGGGCAGCATCGTGGACCACACCGCAGGCCGCAACCGCTACATGGGCTACCTCATCTCCCTGGCAGTGCACTCCTTCCGGGGCAAAAAGGTGGCCCTGGACTGCGCCAACGGCAGCGCCTGGTTCATCGCCCCCAACGTATTCAAGGCCCTGGGCGCCGAGGTGCACCCCATGGGCATCACCCCGGACGGCCTCAACATCAACCGGGACGTGGGCTCCACCCACATCGATGCCTTGAAGAAATTCGTGGTGGAAAACGGCTGCGATGTGGGCTTTGCCTATGACGGCGATGCAGACCGCTGTCTCGCCGTGGATGAAAACGGCGAGCTGGTGGACGGCGACAAGATCATCTACATCTACGGCAAGTACATGAAGGAGCGGGGCAAGCTGCTCACCAACACCGTGGTGACCACCGTGATGAGCAACTTCGGCCTCTATAAGGCCTTGGACGAGGCCGAGATCGACTATGTGAAGACCGCCGTGGGAGACAAGTACGTCTACGAGGAGATGGTAAAGAACGGCCGGCGCATCGGCGGCGAGCAGTCCGGACACATCATCTTCTCCAAGTACGCCCGCACGGGAGACGGCATTCTCACCTCTCTGAAGCTGATGGAGGTGATGATCGCCCGGAGGCTGTCCCTGTCTGCCCTGGCCGCCCCGGTGACCATCTACCCCCAGGTGCTGCTGAACATCCGGGTACAGGACAAAAAGGCCGCCCAGGAGGACCCGGACGTGAAGGCCGCCGTGGCCAAGGTGGAAGAGACCCTTGGGGACACCGGCCGCATCCTGGTCCGGGAGTCCGGCACCGAGCCACTGGTGCGGGTGATGGTGGAGGCTCCGGAGAAGGCCCAGTGCAAGGCCTTGGCCCAGTCTGTGATCGATGTGATCAAGGCAAAGGGACACGAGGCCATCTGAAATTCCGAAATTTACAACTTGTGCATTCCAAAACCTGTTAAAGCACCAGAAAAGCGGGCAGTTTCGGCACAATTTTCGCCATTTCACCAACATTCCCTCTTGACGCCGGGCAGTCTTTTGGTTATAGTATGTGGGCTAACTTGGGGACATCTGCAAGGGGGATACTTTACATGACGCAGACAACCTGCTTTACATTGGCCGATCCGCTGGCAGCACCGGTGACCCGCTCGGTGCATCTCGTGCCACTGGATCACATCAATGGGTTTGATGTGCGTCCCGGTTTCTACGAGATCAACGGCGCCACCGCCATGGACGGCGGGGTAAACTTCACCATCTACTCCAGAAGCGCCACATCGGTGGAGCTGCTGCTCTTTCGGCCCATGGCCCAGGACCCCTATGCGGTGATCCCCTTTCCTGACCGCTACCGCATCGGCAACGTGTACTCCATGATCGTGTTCGGCCTGGACATCGAGGAGTTTGAGTACGCCTACCGGGTGGACGGCCCCTATGACCCCTCCCGGGGCCTGCTCTTCGACAAATCCAAGTATCTGCTGGACCCCTATGCCAAGGCTGTGACCGGCCAGAGCAAGTGGGCCGAGCCCAACCCCCACGGCCAGCACTACCGGGCCCGGGTGGTACAGGACAACTTCGACTGGGACGATGTGGGCCGCCCGCCCCGCATCCCCATGGAGGATCTCATCATCTACGAGCTCCACGTCCGGGGCTTCACCATGGACCCCTCCTCCGGGGTGGCCCACCCGGGGACCTTTGCCGGGGTGATGGAGAAGTTGGACTACCTCCAGGAGCTGGGGGTAAACGCCATTGAGCTGATGCCCATCTTCGAGTTCGATGAGATGCTGGACTACCGGGACGCGGACGGCAACCACCTCTATAACTACTGGGGGTACAACCCCGTGTCCTTCTTCGCCCCCAACACCAGCTACGCCTCCACCCTGGAGTTCAACCACGAGGGAAACGAGCTGAAGCGGCTGGTGCTGGAGTGCAAGCAGCGGGGCATGGAGGTCTACCTGGACGTGGTGTTCAACCACACCGCCGAGGGCAACGAAAGAGGCTTTTTCTTCTCCTTCAAGGGTCTGGACAACAACGTCTACTATATGCTCACCCCGGACGGGCGGTATCAGAACTTCAGCGGCTGCGGCAACACCTTGAACTGCAACCACCCCATTGTGCACCAGATGATCCTGGACTGCCTCCGCTACTGGGTGACCACCTACCGCATCGATGGCTTCCGCTTCGACCTGGCCTCCATTCTGGGCCGCCAGGAGGACGGCACCCCCATGAAGGAGCCTCCCCTGCTCCGCTCTCTCGCCTTCGACCCCATCCTGGCAGACGTCAAGCTCATCGCCGAGGCGTGGGACGCCGGCGGCCTCTACCAGGTGGGCACCTTCCCCGCCTGGAACCGCTGGGCGGAGTGGAACGGCCGGTACCGGGACGACATGCGCCGCTTCCTCAAGGGAGACTGGGGCATGGCCCACGCGGCCGCCCTCCGGATGATGGGCTCGCAGGACATCTACGATGCCGGCGTGCGGAAAAACGCCTCGGTGAACTTCTTCACCTGCCACGATGGCTTCACCCTCCACGACCTCTTCTCATACAACCAGAAGCACAACGAGAACAACGGCTGGAACAACACCGATGGTGCCAACGACAACTACAGCTGGAATTGCGGCGTGGAGGGCGAGACGGACGACATGGACATTTTGTACCTCCGCCGCCGGATGATCCGCAACGCCTTTGCCCTGCTGATGTGCTCCCGGGGCATCCCCATGTTCCTGGCGGGAGACGAGTTTGGGAACACCCAGTACGGGAACAACAACGCATACTGCCAGGACAACCCGATCTCCTGGCTGGACTGGCATCAGCTGGAGCAGAACCAGTCTCAATACCAGTTCTTCCGGTTCATGATCCAGTTCCGCAAGGACCACAAAGTGCTGCGCACCAACCTCAGCAATGGGGCCTGCGGCTTCCCAGACGTGAGCTTCCACGGCATCACCCCGTGGAAGGCCTTCTTCGAGGACCACGAGCACTATATCGGCGTGCTGTTCGCCGGCTGGGAGCGGGAGCGGGGCGATGAGCTGGTCTACGTGGCCTCCAACACGTACTGGCAGCCGCTGCAGGTAGAGCTCCCCCGCCTGCCGGACAACAACCGCTGGCAGCTGATCCTGGACACCTGGAACGAGACCCTCTCCCCCGCGGTAACCACAGACGGCCGGTTTGTGATCCGGCCCCGCTCGGTGATGGTGTTCCTGGGCGCCTGAACCGATCCATTCAATACGCAAGGCCCCGCTGCATCCCTGCAGCGGGGCCTTGTCTTACTCCTCCTCCGCCATGGCCTTCATGGCGTTGATGAGGGCGGGAATCATCTGCTTTTTGCGGCTCACCACGCCGGGGAGCACCGCCACATTGTCCGTGACCTCCGCCTGGAAGGCCCGGCGGATCACCGCATCCGCGTTCTCCCCCACCATATAGACCTCGGTGGTGGAGGTGCGCACATCGGTGAACATGTAGAAGATGTAGTGCAGGGTCTGCTTGATCTGGGCGGTCGCCAGATAGGGGGCCACCAAGGCCTCAGCGGCCTTCCGGTTCTTCTCGGACATGTAGCTGCTCTGGCCCACGCCGAAGCGGATGTCCCCGCAGGTAAAGCGCTTGTAGTCCCCGTTGAAGATCTCCTCTGCCGTCTTGCCGGTGATGTCTCCGCCGGCCTCGAACATGGCGTCCGCGTACTCCTCCAGGTCCACCCCGGCGATCTTCGCCAGATCTCGGGCGGCCTTCTGATCGATGGGGGTGCAAGTGGGGCTTCGGAACATCAGGGTGTCCGAGAGGATGGCGGAGAGCATCAGGCCCGCCGTGGTAGGCGGAATCTCCACATCGTTCTCCTGGTACATCTGCCAGAGGATGGTGCAGGTGCACCCCACCGGTACGTTGCGGAAATAGACCGGCCCGTCCGTCTCCGGGGCGTTCAGCCGGTGGTGATCGATGATCTCCAGCACCTCCGCCTCCTCCAGGCCCTCGGCGGCCTGGGTCTTCTCGTTGTGGTCCACAAGCACCAGCTGCTTTTTGTGCAGGTTCATCAGGTTCCGGCGGGAGACCACGCCCAGATAGGTCCGATCTCCGCTGAGCACCGGGAAATAGCGGTGGCGGACCTTCGCCATGATCCGGGTGGCATCCTCCACCAGGGTGTCCATGGTAAAGGTGAGCAGGCCATCGGAGACCATGTAGTGGCGGATGGGGGCCGCCTGGGTGATCATCTGGCCGGCCACATAGGTGTTCAGGTTGGTGCGCAGCAGGATGGTGCCCCGCTCCTCAGCGGCCCGCAGGATGGTCCGGGACACCCGGGAGCCCACGCAGACCACAATGCAGCCGGCGTCCATCTCGATGGCGGTGAGCTGTCCCTCCGCCCGGTTGCCCAAGATCACCACATCTCCCGGCTCCATGCCCTGCTCCATCTGCTCCGGGCTGCCGGCGGCGATCATGATCTTGCCCTGGACCACTTTGCCCTTCACGTCTCCGGCCAGCACCTCGGCGTCCAGGGTCTCCACGATGTTCTGATAGCTGGTGTGGGCCTCTGCCAGCATGTGGGTGTTCAGCTGGTCCATGTTGGCCGTGGCGATGTCCTTGACAGTGATCACGCCCTTTAAGCGCTCGTTCTCCACGATGCAGAGCGTGTCGATCTCCTGGTCCCGCATGATCATCCAGGCCTTGCGGAGGCTGGTCTCCCCGTCCACCCCGGGCATCCGGCGGATGTCCACGTCCCGGATCTGGGGGCTCACGTCCAGGCACAGCTGGGGCACGGGCACGCTGAAGCGGCTGAGCACATACTCCGTCTCCCGGTTCAGGGCCCCCGCCCGGCAGGGGATGCTGTTCTCCTCCGGGTGCAGGATGTTGCGGAGTTTCGAGTAGGCAATGGCGGAACAGATGGAGTCCGTGTCCGGATTCCGGTGTCCGATCACCCGCACATAGCGGTTTTCATTGGGAACTTCAGGCATCTGTCTCACTCCTCCTCCAATGGGTATTTGTCTGATTTCTCCCTTTGGTCCCCCTATCCTATCGAAAAACGGGGAGGCCGTCAAGGGCAAAATGGGGCTGCGGGCAATTTCATCCTGAGCACGCCAGGATTTTCCAGCGGCTTGTGTTCCCCCTGTGCCCTGTGAATTTTGCAGGGCCGATTCCCACCTTTGTCCTAAAGCCAGCCGCACAATAATGGCGAATTTTTTGCACAGAATGGAGGCCTTTTTCCGTCTTTTCCATGTTTTCTTGGCTATTTCTGGTCTGTTTCCGCATTTTTAGAACCCATAGCAAGTTTTTCTTGTGCAATCTGTACACCAGTGGTATAATAGGGAGGTCGAATCCGGCATTTTGCCCTCTGCCCCCTGCTCTAGACAGAAAGAAGGCCGTAGCAATGAAACGTGTCCTGTCCCTCCTGCTGGTATCCGCCCTTTTTCTCGCCATCGTACCCCGCGGCCGCGCTGCCACCCAGACGTGGATGGACAGCGGGGACCACGCCATTCCCAAGCTGAGCAAGGAGGAAATCACAGAACTGGTGTACTCCAGCTCCTGCATGGGCCTGGATGGGGACAGCCTCTTCACAGATGCCCCCTCTCTGGAGGACTACGTGCCCGGCACCCTCTCCCAGGAGACCCTGGACGGCATGCTGCAGCGGGTAAACGCCTTGCGGCAGCTGGCGGGGCTGAATCCCGTGGTCCTGGACGCCACCTTCAACGAGAGGTGTCAGGCGGCGGCGCTGCTCTCCGCCCGGAACGGCGCCCTCTCCAGCGCCCCGGAGCAGCCGGATGGCATGCCGGACGACCTCTATGAGATGGCCTATGCGGCCTGCGCCGCCAGCATCAGCACTTCCCAGAGCGAGGCGGTGCTCCAGGCCTACTCCCCCGCCGCCTTTGCCAACAGCTTTCTCCGGGAGAACCAGACCCAGCGCCAGGAGATGGGCCACCGGAGGTCCCTTCTGAACCCCGCCCTGGCGTCCACCGGCTTCGGCCTCTTCCCCAGCGAGGACGGCAGCGCCTACTACACCATGCAGTACACCGGCGAGACCGTGGAGCACGACACGGACTACGACTTCATCGCCTGGCCCGCCTCCGGCAGCTTTCCCGCCCCCAAGTGGAATTTCAACCGCCCCCAGGCCCAGACCGCCTTTGACGGACAGGTGGCCTGGAGCGTCTCCCTGAATCCCCACCGCTATATGGCCCCAGCCGCCGAGGAGATCACCATCACCCTCACCCGGGAATCCGATGGCAAGGCCTGGACCTTCCCGGACGAGGAACAACCTGAGAACTACTGGAACATCGCCTCCAAAGACTACGGCGAGGGGCCCTGCATCATCTTCCAGCCCGCAGACCCCGGCTGGTATCAGGGCCTGTACAGCGTGGAGATCACAGGCCTCCGGGACAGCATCGGCACCCCCGCCGCGATCCGCTATCAGGTGGACTTCTTCGACCCCGCGGACTACGCGGTAGCTCGGGCAAAGGAGGACTGCGCGGCTGAAACCGAGCCGGTCTTCTCCGATGTGCCCCGGAACCACTGGGCGTATTCCTCCATCCAGCTGGCCTATGAGGCGGGCTGCGTCTCCGGCATCAGCCGGGACGCCGCCATCTTCGGCATGGTGCCGGAGATCAACGGCCGGATCAGCGCCGGCGAGCTGATGTCCGCCCTGGTGAACCTGTACTACCCGGAGGATCTGCAGGAGAGACAGGAGGCGCTGGACGAGGACGGCGACACCGCCTGGTACAGCGCCGCCATGACCGCCGCCGAGGAGCACGGCCTTTTGAATCACCTGATCCTCTCGGTACGGGACGGGGACAAAAAGCTCACCCGCAGCGACATCGCCATGGTGGTGTATAACCTGCTGGAGGACCTGGGGGTCTTCCTCCCTGTGGAGGAGACCAAGATCGCCATCTTCGACCAGTTTGCAGACATCGAATACGATGTCACGGAGTGGAAGTGCCACGGCATCGGCACGGTGCTGGCCTACGGCATCATGAACGGCACCGGCGGGGCGTTTTCTCCGGACAGCAGCTTTACCCGGGCGGAGCTGGCGGCCCTCTGCTGCAACCTGATGTTCTGCTGTACCCCGGCGCAATAGTCTGCACGGATTCCCGCACGCCTGGCAGCGGGGAAAGGAAGAAAATACATGACCTGTAAAGTGATTGAACTATACAGCTCTGAGGAGCTGCACAAGATGGAACAGACGAACCGGCACTGGATCATCGGCCTCAGCATGTTCAGCGCCGCGGCCCTGGCGGTGTGCATCTCCTTTGCCCTGCGCACCCGCACCTTAAACGCCATGCAGATGGAGCTCTCCGCAGTGGCGGTGAGCACCGTGGCCGGCTGGATCGTCCTGTACTTCGCCCTCTTTCGGGTGCGCACCGGCCGGCGGGAGATCCAGCACGCGGTCATGCTGCAGGACGAGGTCCGAGACCGATACGAGGGCACCGTCTCCCTGCAAAAGGAGCAGTTTCTCATCCGCAAGAGCGTTCCGGTCCAGCGGGTGGAAGTGCAGGACGAGAACGGCGAGATCGTAAGGCTGCTGATCTGCAGCAATAAGAGCAATACTCTGGCGCAGGCCCACCCCACCGCGGTGTACGTCACCCACGGCTATGTGGCGGCCTATGAGGTGGCGCAATGAGAGTGTTCAAGAACATCTGGTCCCAGCTGCACACCTTCGTGCTCTGGGGCCTGGCCTCTGCCCTCTTCTGGGCCTATGTCTTCACCTTCGTGACGGACACCGCCCCGGAGAAGAAGGTCATGATCTACTGCGATGTGCCGGAGCTTCAGGACATCCAGCTGGCCGCCCGCCTGGAGGAAGATCTGCCGGAGGGGCTCCGGATGATCAAGGTGCGCTCCTTTCAGTATGTGATGATGGACACGGACAACATCCAGAGGGGGGACCTGTTTCTCCTCCCCGCCTCCAAGGTGGAGGAGTACCGGCAGTTTTTCCTGGAGGGGGATGAGGGCATCCAGGTCTATGATGCGCAGACCCACACCGGCATCGCTGGACAATATATCAAGTTTGGCGAGGAGAACTACTACCTCTTCTATGGCGCCAAGTCCCCCCATTTAGACGATGGAAAGGCCCGAGAAGTGGCAGAAATTCTCCTGCGCGTCCCATAGCATGTCCAAGGGCACCATCGAAATCAGACAACAAATTGACAAATCGTCCAGCCGTCTCTTGGCAAAAGAGGCGGCTTTTTCCATATTTCTGGGCGTTATTGGTAACCTAAGCCACGAAACTTGACTGATCTTCCACGACTTGACAAATCGTCCAAATCTGAAGCTCGCTTCAGAAAACCGGCTCATTTTTGAAAGATATTACAAGAAGTTGGTCGATATGTATAGTCTGGAACTTGACTTACAGCCGAAAATTGGTATAATGGGCCATGCAGGTGTTTCTTTCCAGGAGGGGTACCCCTCCTGGCGTTGTCCCCGCTGCGCGGGGACAACAAGGGGAATTCGACACCTGCGAAAATTCCAAACAGGAGGAACAAGAAATGAAAAAAGTACTGGCACTGCTCCTTGCTCTGACCATGCTGTTCGCCCTCGCGGCCTGCGGTGGCGGCGGCGAATCCGGCGGCGGCACCCAGACCCAGGCCCCCGCCAACAACGACAACCAGGGCGGCAACGACAACCCGCCCGCCAACAATGACAACCAGGGTAGCAATGATACCCCCGCCAACAATGACAACCAGGGCGGCGGCACCGAGGGCGGCAGCAGCGAGCTGGCCGGCGAGTACAACGTCACCATCTGGTGCCCCGATCTGGCTACCGATCTGACCAAGTCCCAGGTCGAGGCCTTCAACAGCTCCAACACCATGGGCATTAAGATCAACGCCACGGTAGAGCCCGTCTCCGAGGCCGATGCCGCCACCAACATGATCAACGATGTCTCCGCCGGTGCCGATCTGTTCTTCTTCGCACAGGATCAGCTGAGCCGTATGATCCAGGCCGGCGCCGTCTCCAAGCTCGGCCAGGGCGCCTCTGACTTCGTCAAGTCCAACAACACCGCCGGATCTCTGGCGGCAATTCAGGCCGGCAGCGACTACTATGCCTATCCTCTCACCGCCGACAACGGCTATCTGATGTACTACGACAAGTCCGTCATCCCCGATGAGGATGTGGACAGCCTGGAGAAGCTGATTGAGGACTGCGAGGCCGCAGGCAAGTACTTCGCCTACGAGCTGGAGAACGCCTGGTACAACGCCGGCGTGTTCTTCGGTGTAGGCTGCCACTCCGACTGGGTCACCGATGACGAGGGCAACTTCATCTCCATCGATGACGACTTCAACTCCGACAAGGGCCTCATCGCAGCCAAGGGCATCTATAAGCTGGTGTCCTCCCCCTGCTACCTGAACAGCTCCGCGCAGGAGGGCTTCGACAACAACTGCGCCATCATCGTCACCGGCACCTGGAGCTACAGTGCAATTCTCAAGTCTCTGGGCGAGAACATGGGCACCGCTGACCTGCCCTCCTTTAATGTGGATGGCACCGATTACCACCTGGGCTCCTATCGCGGCTGCAAGCTCCTGGGCGTGAAGCCCCAGACCGACCCGAAGGTAGGCGCCGCCGCCAACCAGCTGGCCCAGTATCTCACCAACAAGGAATGCCAGCTCCAGCGCGTGGAGACTCTGGGCTGGGGCCCCTCCAACATCGAGGCACAGTCTGATCCCATCACCCTGGCCAACCCCGCTATCACCGCTCTGAACCTCCAGAGTGAGTACTCCGTCATGCAGCCCAACATCCACGGCTCCTGGTGGGATATCGGCAAGGTCATCACCACCGACATCAAGGAATCCGATGGCTCTGACGATGCCCTCCGCGCTGCCCTCCAGAAGTACTATGACAGCATCCAGGCCGTGTTCACCATGTCCGATGAAGTGAAGAACGCTTGGACCGTCATCGGCGCCATCGGCGGCTCCAGCTGGGACGTGGACTTCGAGATGACCAAGGACGGCGATGTCTGGACCTCCAATGACACCTTCGATCTGAAGGCCGGCGATGAGCTGAAGGTCCGCCAGGGCAAGAACTGGGATGTCTCCTACGGCAACGGCGGCGAGAACTACGTGGTAGAGGCCGATGGCACCTACTACGTCACCTTCAACGAGTCCACCACCGAAGTGGCTCTGGTTCCCGCAGGTTAATCCCCATCCTTCCATAGCTGACCACTACTGACACGGCAACGATTGGCCGGAGCCGCATGCCGGCTTCGGCCAATTTCATAGAGGAGTGATTTGATGAAAAAATACAGTGACCTGGAATTCCTGCGGCTGTCCAAGTGGCAGAAGTTCTGCTACCGGATCATCGCCTTCTTCTGCGGGATTCCCGGCGCCATTGCCGGTTTCTTCCTCAACATCGGCAAGACCATCCAGAAGGGCTTCCAGAGCTTTATCGCCGAGCTGAAGGACATCGCCATCACCTTCACCACGGGAGACTGGAAGACCAAGGTGTCCTACATCGTCATGGGATTCGGAAATCTCACCCACGGGCAATTTCTTCGGGGCATCATGTTCCTGCTCTTTGAAATTGTCTTCCTCTTCTACATGATCACCACCGGCGGCTACTGGCTGTCCATGCTCCCCTCCCTGGGCCATCAGGGTCCCACCAAGGAGTACAACGCCATCTACGACCAGTACACCACCACCTATAATGACAACTCCTTCAAGATCCTGCTGTACGGCGTGCTGACCATCTTCTTCATCGTGGCCTTCATCTACACCTGGCGGGCCAACGTGAAGCAGTGCAAGACCATCAACATGATCCTGAAGCGGGGCGGCAAGCTGAAGAGAAGCGGAGACGACCTCCGCTCTCTGGTAGACGAGTCCTTCTACAAGACCCTTCTGGCCCTCCCCCTCACTGGCATTCTGGTCTTCACGGTGATGCCCATCGTCTTCATGGTGCTGGTGGCCTTCACCAACTATGACGGCGCTCACAACGGCTACTCCAACGCCCTCTTCACCTGGGTGGGCCTGGACAACTTTAACACCCTGTTCTCCTGGCAGAGCGCCGGCGGCGGCCAGTCCTACTCTGCCACCTTCGGTGAGATCCTGACCTGGACACTGATCTGGGCGTTCCTCGCCACCTTCACCAACTACTTCCTGGGCATGTTCGTGGCCATGATGATCAACAAGAAGGGCATCCGCCTGAAGAAGATGTGGCGTACCATCCTGGTGATGACCGTGGCCATCCCGCAGTTCATCTCCCTGCTGTACGTCTCCAAGATGTTTGCCCGCAACGGCCTGGTGAACCTGACCTTACAGGGCATGGGCCTCATCAACTCCCCGCTGCCGTTCTGGGAGAACCCCATGTGGGCCCGCGTGACGGTGATCATCATTAACATCTGGATCGGCATCCCCTACCTGATGCTGATCACCACCGGTATCTTGATGAACATCCCCGCCGACCTCTACGAGTCCGCCCGGATCGATGGCGCCAACGGCTGGCAGCAGTACACCAAGATCACCCTGCCCTACATGCTCTTCATCACCGGCCCCTATCTGCTCACCAGCTTCACCGGCAACATGAACAACTTCAACGTGATCTACCTCTTGACAGGAGGCGCCCCCACGAACTCAGCCGCCTCAGGCGCCGCGGGATCCGTGGGCTATACGGACTTGCTGATCACCTGGCTCTTTAAAATCACCACCGGTGCGGAATCCCAGTACTACTTAGCCTCGGTGGTTGGCATCATGGTGTTCGTGGTCGTGGCCCTCATCTCCCTGGTGGTGTACAACCTGCTGCCCTCTATTAAGAACGAGGAGGATTACCAGTGATGGCGACGAAAGAAAAAACCCTCGTGGAGACCCAACAGCGGCATATGGGCATGAAGGCTCTGAACCGCATCAGCAACACCGCGGTCTACATCCTGCTGACCGTCATCAGCATCGTGTGGCTGCTGCCCTTCGCCTTCATCCTGCTCCAGTCCTTCCGCGTGGAGAGCACCAGTCCGGTGGGATACGTCATTCCACAGCAGTGGGGTCTGGACAACTACCTCCAGCTCTGGAACTCCGACTTCAAGCGCTGGTATATCAACACCTTCATCATCGCCCTCTTTGCGGCGGTGTTTGTGACCATCATCCAGCTCTGCATGAGCTACACCCTGTCCCGCTTCCGCTTTAAGCTCCGCGGCCCCATGATGCGGTTCATGCTGATCCTGGGCATGTTCCCCGGCATGCTGACCATGATCATCCTGTACCGCGTGCTGGCCGACCTGGGGCTCACCCAGGCCAACGCCGTACCCGGATTGATTCTCGTCAGCGTGGCGTCCTCCGGTATGGGCTACTACGTGTCCAAAGGCTTCTTTGACACCATCCCCAAATCCCTGGACGAGGCGGCCCGGGTGGACGGCGCCACCCGGCTGCAAGTGCTCTACAAGATCATTCTGCCTCTCTCAAAGCCCATCGTCATCTACACGATCCTCACCGCTTTCATGGGCCCCTGGGGCGACTATGTATTCGCCAGATACGTTGCCTTCGGCACCTCTGCCGGCTACAACGTGGCCGTTGGTATGTACAGCTGGCTGACCAACGACCAGATCGCCCAGATGTACACCACCTTCTGCGCCGGCGGCGTCATCGTGGCAATTCCCGTGACCATTCTCTTCCTCTGCCTGCAGAAGTACTACGTAGAGGGCGTCACCGGCGGCGCCGTAAAGGGATAAGCCTTCCCAGCCAACAGATCAATTTGAGGATCTAGTAGAACGAAAGGAGTTTATCGGATATGGCAAGTGTTAAACTGACAAACGTCAAAAAGATATACGACAACAACGTTGTGGCTGTCCACGACTTCAACCTGGAGATCAAGGACAAGGAATTCGTGGTCTTTGTCGGGCCCTCCGGCTGCGGCAAGTCCACCACCCTGCGGATGATCGCCGGCCTGGAAGAGATCAGCGAGGGCACCGTAGAGATCGATGGCGAGGTGGTAAACGACCTGCAGCCCAAGGACCGCGGCATCGCCATGGTCTTCCAGAACTACGCCCTCTACCCCCACATGTCCGTCTACGACAACATCGCCTTCTCTCTGCGGCTGCAGAAGGAGTCCGAGGACGTCATCTACGACAAGGTCACCAAGGCCGCCGAGATCCTGGGCATCACCGAGTACCTGATGCGCAAGCCCCGGGCGCTGTCCGGCGGCCAGCGCCAGCGCGTGGCCATCGGCCGCGCCATGGTGCGCAACTCCAAGGTCTTCCTGATGGACGAGCCGCTGTCCAACCTGGACGCCAAGCTCCGCAATCAGATGCGGGCTGAGATCATCCTCCTGCGCCAGAAGCTGGACACCACCTTTATCTACGTCACCCATGACCAGACCGAGGCCATGACCCTGGCAGACCGGATCGTCATCATGAAGGACGGTTATATCATGCAGGTGGGCACCCCGGACGAGGTGTTCGACATGCCGGACAACCTGTTCGTAGCCGAGTTCATTGGCGCCCCCAAGATGAACATCGTCAAGACCAAGCTGGTCCTGGAGGGCGGCAAGTACTACGTGACCCCCTTCGGCGCCAAGATCGAGGTCACCGGCGAGAAGGGCGATGAGCTGAGAAAGCGCAAAGTCCCCGCCAAGGACATTCTGCTGGGCGTCCGCCCGGAGCACATCCAGCTCACCGATGCCGGCCACGACTCCATCCCCTGCACCCTGGTGGTGGACGAGATGATGGGCTCTGAGCTCCACCTCCATGTGGACACCGCAGACGGCACCCGTCTCATCGTCCGCACCCCCACCCTGGAGATGTCCAAGGCCCAGCGCAGCGCCATGGTAGGCGGCGCCAAGCTCCACATCTCCTTTGGCGGCAACGCCATGCATCTCTTTGACGCCCAGACGGAAAAGAACCTCCTCACCTGATCGAACCTGATCCAACGCACTGGGGCTGTGGCCGAAGAACACGGTCGCAGCCCCTCTTCTTTGGGAAGGATACGGGCAAGCTTGACATTTTGATCAAAATATGGAGGTATCAATGAAAAAACGTCTTCTAGCCCTTCTGTTGGCGCTGATGCTGCTGCTGTCCCTCTTCGGCTGCGGCGGAGGCGGCAACAGCGCGGCCACCAATCCCCCGGCAACCCAGACAGAGGCCCCTGCCGCTCCCACCGATGGGGAGCCCACGCAGGCGCCCGCCAACCTGGACGCCAGCGGAAAATACACCCTCAGCGAGGACGGCGAGGCCATCCTCAACGACCCCGGCCTCAGCGATGCCCAGGCCACGGAGGACAACTACCGGGTCTTCTACGAGATCTTCGTGGGCTCCTTCTCGGACTCCGATGGAGACGGTATTGGAGACCTCCGGGGCATTATCAACCGGATGGACTACCTGAACGATGGCCAGGACGGAGATGGCCTGAGCCTGGGGATCGAGGGCATCTGGCTCTCCCCCATCTTCCTCTCCGGCAGCTACCACAAGTATGACTGCAATGACTACTACCAGGTGGACCCCAAGTTCGGCACCGAGGCAGACCTGAAGGAACTGGTGGACCTCTGCCACGAGCGGAACGTGAAGGTGATCCTGGACCTGGTGATCAACCACACCGGCACCAAGAACCCGTGGTTCACGGAGTTCGCCGAGGCCCACCGCAGTGGCAACACCGCCAGCGAGTACTACGATTTCTACACCTACTACACCAAGGGCGAAGAGGCCCCCGCCGGCAGAACCTTCTACAACCTGTCCGGCACCGATGTGATGTACGAGGGCAACTTCTCCTCCGAGATGCCGGAGCTGAACTACGACAACGAGGCAGTGCGGCTCAGCGTGCTGGATGTGGCCAAGTACTATCTGGACCTTGGCGTAGATGGGTTCCGCTTTGACGCCGCCAAGTACATCTACTACGCAGACGATGCCCGCAGCGGCGAATTCTGGGTATGGTTCATGAACGAGCTCCGGGGCGTCAAGCCAGACATCTACACCGTGGCCGAGGTGTGGGACGCGGACGGCATCACAGACCGCTACTTCCCCGCCCTGAACTGCTTCAACTTCACCACCTCCCAGAGCAGCGGCCTCATCGCCACCACTGCCCAGGCCGGGGATGTGAACAAGTTCACCGCCTACGTGGACAGCTATCTGGATCGGATCACCGCTCTCAACCCGGACGCCATGTATATCCCCTTCATCGCAAACCACGACACAGACCGGGCCGTGGGCTACCTTCCGGAGGCCACCGGGCGGATGAAAGTGGCGGCAAACCTCTATATTCTCTGTCCCGGCTCCCCCTTCCTCTACTACGGTGAGGAGCTGGGGGCGGCGGGCTCCCGGGGCAGCTCCAACACGGACGCCAACCGCCGTCTGAAGATGGAGTGGGGCGATGGGGACACCATCAATGACCCGGAGGGCGCCTCGTACAACGCCACCCGGGTGAGCGCACCGGCGGTGGACCAGCTGGCCAACGGGGACAGCCTTCTGAGCTACTACAAGCGGCTCATCATGATCCGCAAGGCCAACCCCGCCATCGCCCGGGGAGACTACACGCCCCTGGTGTTTACCGACACCAAACTGGGCGGTTTCACCGCCACCTATGAGGGCACCACCGTGGCAGTGCTCCACAACACCACCACGAAGGACATCACGGTAGATCTGTCCACGGTGTCCGATCTCAGCTTCACCGGGATCAACGCCTGCATCGGCCTGGGCACCGCCACATTGGAGGGCTCCACCCTGACCCTCACAGCCCAGACCAGCGTGGTGCTGTCCTGCAGCTGATTCATCCAATCTGTGCCCTACCATTCCAGCAAGGAGGATTCCATACATGAAAAAAACCTGCAAGCAATCCCTGCGCCGGCTCCTCAGCCTTCTGATGGTGCTGGCCATGGTGATCTCCCTCACCGCCGGCATGGCTGTGGCCGCCGGCGGCGGGGTGACCATCAAGCTCCACTACCACCGGGAAGACGGCGTCTACGATGACTGGGACGTCTGGACCTGGGGCGATGGCATGGACGGCGTGGCCTATCCCCTGGTGGAAGAGGACGGAGAGATGGTGGCCACCATCTCCGTGGTCCCCGGCTGCACCAGGGTGGGCTTCATCGTCCGCAAGGGCGGCGACTCCTGGGCAGACAAGGACATCCAGTCCGACCAGTTCATCGAGCTGCCTGACGTGCTCTCCGGCACCGTCCACATCCTGGTAGAGTCCGGCGTAGAGGGCTACACCCGGGAGGACGGCCCCGATGTGGTCACCGGCATTCTGGTGTCCAAGTCCACCTATGACTCCGATGCCAACGCCATCCACGTCACCACCACCGCTCCCCTGTCCGGGGACCTGGCAGGCCTCTTCACCATCCAGGGGGATGCCGGCGATGTGGCCATCGCCTCCGTGACAGAGGATGGGGACAAGCAGTATCTCGTGACCCCGGCAGAGCCCCTGGACCTGAGCAAGAGCTATAAGCTGGTCTATGACGGGCTGGAGTACAAGATCAACCTGCCCAACATCTTCTCCACCAAGGACTTTGAGGACGAGTTTACCTACACCGGCGGCGATCTCGGCGCCACCTGGACCGCAGAGAAGACCACTTTCCGGGTGTGGGCCCCCACCGCCACGGCCCTGTCTGTGAACCTGTACGCCAGCGGCACCGAGGGCACCGATGACCTCATCGAGAAGGTCCCCATGGCCCAGGATGTGAACGGCACCTGGGTGGCCGAAAAAGAGGGAGACCTGAACGGCACCTACTACACCTACGAGGTCTCCGTGGGCGGCGCCGTGAACGAGGCGGTGGACCCCTACGCCCGCACCACTGGCGTGAACGGCAAACGGGCCATGATCCTGAACCTGGACGCCACCGATCCCGAGGGCTGGGATCAGGACAGCAACCCCAACGCAGGCCTCAACTACACCGACACCGTGATCTACGAGCTCCACGTCCGGGACCTCTCCACCGACCCCGCCTCCGGCATTGAGAACGTGGGCAAGTTCCTGGGCCTCATTGAGACCGGCACCAAGACCTCCGGCGGCGCGGCCACCGGCATCGACCACATCAAAGAGCTGGGCGCCACCCATGTGCACCTGCTGCCCAGCTACGACTTCGGCTCCGTGGATGAGACCAAGCTGGACACCCCGCAGTTCAACTGGGGCTACGATCCCGTGAACTACAACGTCCCCGAGGGCTCCTACTCCACCGACCCGTACAACGGCGAGGTCCGGGTCCGCGAGATGAAAGAGATGGTCCAGGGCATGCACGAGAACGGCCTCTCCGTGATCATGGACGTGGTGTACAACCACGTACAGGACGCCGGCAAGTTCTGCTTCAACCTGCTGGTCCCCGGCTACTTCTCCCGCATCGATGAGAACGGCTCCTACTCCAACGGCTCCGGCTGCGGCAACGACACCGCCTCCGAGCGCAGCATGGTGAGCAAGTACATCGTGGACTCCGTGAAGTATTGGGCGGATGAGTACCACATCGATGGCTTCCGCTTTGACCTCGTTGGCCTGCTGGATGTGGACACCATCAACGCCCTGGTAGAGGCCGTCCACGCCGACCACCCCGATGTGATCTTCTACGGCGAGGGCTGGACCATGACCACCTCCGTGACCAAGGAGGGCGTGAAGCTGGCCACCCAGACCAACTCCTCCCTGACCCCGGGCTTTGCCTACTTCAGCGATAACATCCGGGACGCCATCAAGGGCGGCGTCTTCGACAAGAACCCCGGCTACGTCTCCGGCGCCTCCGGCAAGACCGCCACCATCTCCCAGAGCTTCATGGGCAAGGCCAGCTGGTGCACCAACCCCAGCCAGAGCGTAAACTACGCCTCCTGCCACGACAACAACACCCTCTTTGACCGCCTCGCCATCTCCCGTCCGGACGCCTCCCGGGAGGACCTGATCCGGATGAACAAGCTGGCCGCCGCCATCTACTTCACCAGCCAGGGCATCCCCTTCCTGCAGGCCGGTGAGGAGATGCTCCGCACCAAGCCCAACGAGGACGGCAGCCTGAACGAGAACAGCTACAACGCCTCCGATGCGGTGAACCAGTTGAAGTGGGAGACCCTGGACGACCCCGAGTACCAGGACGTCTTCGAGTACTACAAGGGCCTCATCGCCTTCCGCAAGGCCCACGGCATTCTCCGGCTCACCAACGCCGAGGATGTGTCCTCCGCCGTGCACATGGTGGGCAGCCTGCCCGCCAACGTCATCGCCTTCAATCTGGACGGCGGCCTGAACGGGGAGACCGCAGACGGCATGTATGTGATCTTCAACTCCAACACCGAGGCCAAGAGCGTCCCCCTGCCCGAGGGCTTCCAGTGGGACGTGTACATCAACGCCGAGAAGGCCGGCACCGAGGTGCTGGAGACCGTACAGGACAGCGTTGAGATCCCGCCCATCTCCGCCATGGTGCTGCTGAAGGGCGCCGAGGCCGCAGCCGAGCCGGAGCCCGAGCCCACCGAGGCGCCGGAGGCACCTGCCCAGACAGAGGCCCCCGCCCAGACGGAAGCCCCCGCCGCCACACCGGAGCCCACCCCGGCCCCCACGCCCGCCCCGCAGCAGTCCGGCGGCGGCAGCACCGGCGTGATTGTCGGCATCATTGTCGCCATCGTGATCGTAGTGGCCGGCGTGTTCGTGGTCCGCAGCAAGAAGGGCAAGAAGTAAGGCATTGAAGACACTGGGACAAGGATAGCGCATGGCAAGCGATCCGTCTTGATCCCAGTTGCACAGCCGACCCGCCAAAAGCAACAGCCAGGCGCGGCGCCCCGATGGGCCCGCGCCTGGCTGTTGCCCTTTTCCCGGCGCAGAATACCCCCGGCTGCCAGCGCGGCAGCCGGGGGTATGATTATGGGTATGGATCAGTGTCTCCTGGCGTACCGGTTCATCCGGCGCATGGCCGTCCTGGTAGCCTCCAGGGGGGCCAGGTCCGTCATGCGCCACTCCCAGTTGGGGCTGCCCACCGTGCCGGGGGTGTTCAGCCGGGCGGTGTCGTCCAGCTCCATCAGGTCCATGGCGGTGAGCACGGCGATGTCCGCCGCGCTGTGGAGCACATGGTGCATCATGCGGTACGGGAAGGCCTTGTTCCGGCCGTCCTTCCGAAGCCGCTTGTCCACCTCTGTCTTCTCCTTGGCGGTGAGATCGTTGTACCAGCCGATGGCGGTCTGGTTGTCGTGGGTGCCGGTGTAGATCACCTGGTTCTGTACCGGCTGGCTGTCTGCCAGGATGGTGAACTCCACCACGTTCATACCGGGGAAGCCGAAGGCGTCCCGGAGCTGCAGCACCTCGGGGCGGAGATCGCCCAGGTCCTCTGCCACGATCCAGATGTCCGGCAGCTCTTCCAGCAGCCGGTGGAAGAAGGCGTAGCCCGGGGCCTCGATCCACTCGCCATCGATGGCGGTCTCGCAGGTCCCTACGATCTTCCAGTAGGTGTCAAAGGCGCGGAAGTGGTCGATGCGGATGATGTCATAGAGGCGCATGCAGTACCGCAGCCGCTCGATCCAGAAGTGGAAGTGGTCCGCCTCCATCTTGTCCCAGTTATAGATGGGGTTGCCCCAGCGCTGCCCGGTCTCGCTGAAGTAGTCCGGGGGCACGCCGGCAATGTGGGTGGGCTTGCAGTCCTGGTCCAGCAGGAAGGTGTCCCGGTTCTGCCACACGTCCAGGGAGTCTATGCCCACATAGAAGGGCACGTCCCCCACCATGAGGATCCCCTTCTTCGCCGCATAGGCCCGGAGGGCATTCCACTGGCGGTAGAACTCATACTGGAGAAACATCCGGAAGCGGATCTCATCGGCATAGGGGGTGATGTCGTAGGCCTGGTTCAGGATCCAGTCCCGCTGCTCCACCGGCCACTCGTTCCAGCAGCGCATGCCGTTGTGGGCCTTGAGGGTCATGAAGACGGCGTAGTAGTACACCCACCCCTCCTGCCGGCAGAAGCTGTCTAAGGCGTCCTTCTCCTTCCCTGCCACTTCAAAGGCCTCAAAGGCCTCCTGGAGGTACTTCAGCTTGTGCTGCCGAGCCCGGTCGTAGTAGATGCGGCCGGTGTTGGGCAGTGTCTCCCGGCCCGGCGTCAGGTACCCCTCCTCCTGGAGGATGTCCAGGTCGATATACAGCTCATCCCCCGCATAGGAGGAATAGGGCTGGTAGGGGCTGTTGCCGTAGCCCAGGGGATTCAGGGGCAGCACCTGCCACAGGCGGAATCCGGCACCGGCCAGATAGTCTACAAACCGCCGCGCCTCGGCCCCGAAGCTGCCCACGCCGTCCGGGGACGGGAGGGATGCCACCGGCAGCAGCACGCCGGACATTCTGTTTCCTTTATGATCCAAACAAACCACTCCTCTGCTCTTGGTCCAATGGGTGTTTCAACACGATACAACAGGATGCATCCAGATTCCCTTGCTTCCGGGGATCTGCATTCTGGTCTCTAGTATAGTGGCGGGAGATAATGTTGTCAACCGCCGGAATTTCCAAACCTTTTCCCGGCTTTTCGAACTATTGTGCAAGTCCGTGCGACCGAATCAGTTCTTCCACCCGAAGTTGTGCAGCTCCCGGGTAAAGGCACGGTGGGTGTGCCAGCGTTCGGCATATCGGCTCAGCGCCTTCTGCTTGCCGTTCGCCTCGCCCAGAGACTCCCGTACCTCCCCATAGGTGGCCACCAGTGCCGCCTTATCGGGGTACTCTTTTCTGCTGCACGGCACCAAGGTGGCCGCCACATTCTTTTCGATGGATCCCGCCAGCTGATCCAGAAGCTGCAGGCGCTCCTCCGGACTGGGATAGGCGATGGTGCCCTTCCACTGCCGGAGGCAATCCCGGAAGACCTGCTCTCTGGACATCCCCTCCTGCTCTCCTCTCGGCATGCCCATCTGAAA
The DNA here is from genome assembly GCA_947629915.1 of uncultured Oscillospiraceae bacterium. GTDB lineage: Bacteria > Bacillota > Clostridia > Oscillospirales > Oscillospiraceae > Enterenecus. Next base: position 137,219 of record CANRFN010000001.1, read on the forward strand.
CACATTGGGATCAAAGGAGATGCCGCTCATGGCGTCCTTCTCAGCCCGCCGCATCAGAAGGCTCTCAGGCTCCCCCTGGAGCAGGACAGTGAAGATGACACTCGCCTCTGGGGGGACCGCAGCGGTATCCCAGACGTTCTTCTGGAAAATCGCCTGGAAATCACCTTTCAGAAGGCGGAAGAGGAACGTGCGGAATGCACTCTTATAGTTACACTTCGGCCTTCCCAGCCACAAGTTGCCATAGGACCACTCTGGAAGCGGCCTGTCCAGGACGGTATCCATCCACGCCCTCGCAGCGGCCGGGTCCTCAGAGTAAAGCCGCAGCCGCAGATAGTTCAGAGGGCTGGTATCCGAGCGGAAGGCCTCCCGCCAAAGCGCCTCAATGTCCTGCCGGGGCAGATCCAACTCCACGGCCAGAGCCGCGGCCTCCAGAGCCACTTCGCTGCGGACGATCAGTTTTTCCGCAATCCGCTGTACGCCGTCCATGGCGGCCTGGTAGCGTTCTCCCTTAGAGAGCGCCTCATTTCTCACCACTGTGAGGTATAGCTGGGGATTGACCGCTATACAAGCCCGCACACATTCCAGCTGAGACGCCAGGTCCGGCATCATCAGGATCGCCTCTTTCGCGAGGGTCACCGAGAGGGCATCGGTCTTCTGGGTGAGCAGCGCCACCCACCCATGGAGAAACTGCGGGAAGTCCTCCGGCGCTCCGCCCATGGCGTCCAAAAGATCCTGCAGACGCATCTTCTGGTAGTTCTGGAAGTCCATCAGCGCACGGATGGCCTCCTGCGGGTGCTCCCCGATGCGGTACTCCGCCTGCATCATGTCCATCAGCAAGGTCTGGATCGGAATCTCAGCCGAATGTCCAGACCCCAGGGAATCCACATTCACATAGCACAGCTCGTTGAATTCCACTTCCTCGACACAGCCGGTCTCATCGTCCGTCTTCACTTCCAAGCGCAGAAGCTGGTATCCCAACAGCAGAACCAGATCGTACCGTTTTGCAGCAAGGCAATCGTCCACAAGAGAACAGGCATTTTGTACATCAGACAAGATACGTGTCCTGTCCATGAACTTGATATCGCCAATCCACTCGATCCACTGGTAGCATTCCGGATCATATGCCTCCAGAACCCGCTCTCCCCGCTGGATCCCCTCCAGTCTGTCCACGGTCTCCCTGCACGCCAAATCCAAACCTGTCTGCCCCTCTGCCGCTTCGGCAGGCATCTGATCTGCATCGGTGCGCTCCATATATGACACTTCCTCTCCGCAAGAGATACCTCCATTTTACAAGATTCTCCCAAGATTGCAATGGGAAAAGCCCGATCTTTTCCCGCATTTTGGAGTGATTATTCGGCGTGTTGCCTTCTGCGTGGGTGCGGGTCTCTCCTCCCGCATCGAAAGGGCCGCCCTCTCCCATCTCGGACCATACCTGACAAATTTTTCGCAATGGAACTCTTGACTTTTCTTCCAAAAATGCATGTGCGGGGCATTCATTCTTGACAGTATCCCCAATTTCCTATAAACTGACTTTGGCATGTCAGGCGGTTTCATTGATATCGTGCGCTGGGTTCCGGATACGTCTCTGTCGTTGTTTTCCGCAGGCCCTGTCCCTCATACAGGACCTGTCTTTCGGTTCAATCTCCGCCTAAACTGCCTTCGGAACCTGCCGATGGAGGCATCACCGTGAGTGAGACATTCAACCAACATGTGTTCAATTCCGCCCACTTCCGGCGGAGCTATCATACAGATCGGCCCCTGGGCAGCTTCTGCGGCCCCAAGGGCACCCAATTCCGCCTCTGGGCCCCCACCGCCCAAGAGGTCGTCCTCCGTCTCTGGGCCGCCGGCACCGGAGACTGTCTACTGCGGACCATCTCCCTGGACCGCTGGGAGAAGGGCATCTGGCGCCACGAGACGCCGGAAAACCTGGACAGCACCTACTACGACTACCTGGTCACGGTAGATGGGGCCACCCGGGCCACGGCAGACCCCTATGCCAGGGCGGCCGGCTGCAACGGCCAGCGGAGCATGGTCATCCAGCTGGAGCGCACCAATCCCCCGGCGTGGGAGCAGGACGCCCCTCCCCCGCTGCCGCCAGAGAATATCATCTGGGAGATGCACGTCAAGGAGTTCTCCTGGGACCCCGCTTCAGGCGTACCGGAGGACTACCGCGGCAAGTACAAGGCCCTCACCCTCACAGACACCACCCTGAACGGGGACGGGATACACCCCACCTGTCTCGGCTGGCTGAAAGAGCTGGGGGTAACCCACATACAGCTGATGCCCGTGTACGACTACGCCACGGTGGACGAGGGCGGCGATCCGGCGATGTTCAACTGGGGCTATGATCCCCTGAACTACAACGTCCCGGAGGGCTCTTACGCCACCGATCCCGCAGACGGCGCCGTGCGGATCCGGGAGCTGAAGGAGGCCATCCAGTCCCTCCACAGAGCCGGCTTCCGGGTGATCATGGACGTGGTGTACAACCACACCTACTATCTGGACTCCTGGCTGTGGCGCACTGTGCCCTGGTATTACCTGCGGCAGGAGTCTGACGGCACGCCCTCCAACGGCTCCGGCTGCGGCTGTGACCTGGCCTCTGAGCGGAGCATGGTGGCCAAGTACATTCTGGACTCTGTCCTCTACTGGGCGGAGGAGTACCACATGGACGGCTTCCGCTTCGACCTCATGGGCCTATTGGATGTGCGGCTGATGAACCGGATCCGCAAAGAGCTGGACGACCGCTACGGCGTTGGGGAGAAGATCCTCCTGGGCGAGCCCTGGTCTGCCGGCAGCACTGCCACCCGGATGGGTACCCGCCTCTCAGACAAGTGGCATATGAACAACCTGGACCCCGGGATCGCGGCCTTCGTAGACAACACCCGGGACATGGTGAAGGGCAACCTGTGGCACGAGGACAGCCGCGGGCTGGTAAACGGCGGCACGGTGGACCCGGAGTACCTGGCCTGCTGCATCTCCGGTTGGTCCGACTGCCCCAACAGCTGGCTCCAGGCCCCCACCCAGGCCATCAACTACCTGTCCTCCCATGACGACTGGACGCTCTGGGACCGGCTGGTGTACACCGGGGATCCCTCCCGCAACTTTGAAGGCCATCAGGAGGCGCTGCTCCGGCAGAACAAGATGGCTGCGGTCACCCTGTTCTCCTGCATCGGCAACCTCTTCCTGCTCTCCGGGGAGGAGTTTGCCCGCACCAAGAAGGGCGTAAAGAACAGCTACAATTCCCCCCTGGACATCGGCATGCTGGACTGGACCCGGGCCTGGGAGAACATCGACCTGGCCCGGTGGTATCGGGGTCTCATCGCCCTCCGGAAGTCCCTGCCCGGCCTCACAGACAAGTCCCCCAAGGCGGCAGACCGGATGCGCTTCTTCTGGTCCCCCGCCGCCAACTGCACCGCCCTTCTCTGGGACAACAGCGGCGGAGACTGCCCCTGGAACACCCTGCTCATGGTCTTCCACGGCGGCACAGAGCCCCTCTCTCTTCCCCTGCCGGCCGGCCGCTGGGCGGTACTGGTAGACCACACCTCCACAGACAAATGGCGGGCCCCGGACACGGTCCGGGAGAGCGTGCGCATCCCCCCGGGATCCGCCTGGATCCTGGCCAGCCGAGAAAGGAGCTGACATGACCTTTTCCTACTCCAAGCAGGACTTTCCCTCTCTGGAGGCGGCGGAACAGACCTGCTGGCTGCTCACCAACGGCCTGGGCGGATACAGCTCTGCCACGGCAGCCTTCTCCTCTGCCATGGCGGATCAGTGCCTGCTGGTGGCGGCAAAGTCCCCCAGCACCCGGTTCTGCATGGTGCAGCGGCTGCAGGAGTCCCTCCAGGTCTCCGGCCAGTCCTACTGGCTGTCCTCTCAGAACTTCGCCGAGGCGCCCCCGGAGGACGGCTGGCGCCAGTTGGAGGGTTTCACCTGGGAAAACGGCCCCCGCTGGGATCTGCAGGCCGGCGGCGTACGCATCACCCGAAAATACGGCCTGCTCCACAAGGAGAACACCGCAGCCGTGGTCTATTGGGTCTGCAACGACAGCCCCCAGGACTGCGTGCTCACCGTCACCCCGGCCTTCCAGCTGCAGTGGAAGGGCGGCAATGATGAAAAAGATGTCTCCCCGGTCTGGGACGGCACCTCCCTCACCGGCGGCCCCATCCCCCTGTATGTCCAGAGCAGCACCGCCCTGGAGGCCTTTCCGGTAGAGCGGGAGACCTACTTCTTCCCCCATGACGCCAAGGACGGCCGCCGGGCAAAGGGCACCGGCTACCGCTGTGTCCGCACCGCCCTCGCAGTGCCCGCCGGCAGCACCGGGACCCTGGAGCTCGTCTTCTCAGAGTGCCCCATCACCCAGACCGGCAGCGCCATTGTGGAGGCCTCGGAACAGCGGCTGCAGGAGCTGTTGGACACCTCCTGCTTCCGGGATCCGGTGGCAAAAGAGCTCTCCCGGAGCGCAGACGCCTTTCTCGCAGACCGGTCCAACATCCACGGCCAGACCATTGTGGCGGGCTATCCGTTTTTCGGAGACTGGGGACGGGACACCATGATCGCCCTCCCCGGCTGTGTGCTGGCCCTCCGCCGCTATGACGCCGCCCGGAGCATTCTACACACCTTCCTCTCCTATGAGAGGGACGGCCTGGTGCCCAACCTCTTCCCCGAGGGACAGGAGGACCCGGCATACAACTCCGCCGACGCCCCGCTGCTGCTCATCAACAGCGTGTGGCTCTACTACCAAAAGACCGGAGATACGGCTTTTGTCCGGGAGGCGTGGCCGGCGCTGGCCCGCATCGTCCACGCGTATCAGCACGGCACCCGCTATGCCATCGCCATGGATGAGGACGGCCTTATCCAGGCGGGCAGCGGTCTGGACCAGGTCACCTGGATGGATGTCTGCATCGATGGCATTCTCCCCACCCCGCGGCACGGAAAGCCGGTGGAGATCAACGCGTACTGGTACAATGCCCTCTGCGTGCTCCGGGAACTGGCTCCTCTCTGCGGGGAAGATCCCGCGCCCTATGCCGCACTGGCGGAGAAGGTAAAGGCGTCCTTTGGAATGGCCTTCTGGCTGCCGGAGGGTCGGCTGAAAGACGTGATCAACGGCACCTATGAGGAGAATCAGATCCGCTGCAACCAGATATGGGCGGTGTCTATGCCCTTCACCATGCTCTCCCCGGAACAGGAGAAGGCGGTGGTGGAGACCGTGTTCCGGCACCTCTGGACCCCCAACGGCCTGCGCACCCTGTCTCGGGAGGATCCGGCATACCACCCTGCCTACGGAGGCACCCAGAAGGAGCGGGATCTGGCGTATCACCAGGGCACCGTATGGCCCTTCCCATTGGGGGCCTGGTACATGGCCTATCTGAAGGTCCACGGGTATGCACCGGCCGCCGCCCATCGGGTGCGCCAGTGGCTGCAGCCCATGGAAGATATCCTCCGGGAGGGCTGCGTGGGACAGATCCCGGAGATCTACGATGGAGACACCCCTGGGCCGTCCAAGGGCTGCTTTGCCCAGGCCTGGAGCGTGGGCGAGATCCTGCGGGTCTATGAGGCCCTGGAAGCCATCGAGAGCACACAGTGAGGGGGAATGCTATGCTGCAAAAGAGAGAGCGGGGCTGGTGGAAGAAGGCCGTCATCTACCAGATCTACCCCAAGAGTTTTCAGGACACCAACGGCGATGGCATCGGGGACTTGCCGGGCATTCTCCAGCACCTGGACTACCTGGCGGAACTGGGCATCGATGCCATCTGGCTGTGCCCGGTCTATGCCTCTCCCCAGGTGGACAACGGCTACGACATCGCGGACTATGAGGACATCTGGCCTGTGCTGGGCACCATGGAGGACATGGAGAATCTCATTCGGGAGGCGGACAGGCGCGGCATCGGCATCATCATGGACCTGGTATTGAACCACACCTCCAACCAGCACCGATGGTTCCAGGCGGCCTGCACCAGCCGGGACAGCCCCTACCACGACTACTACGTCTGGCGGGACGGCACCCCGGACACCCCGCCCAACGACATGATGGCCTGCTTCGGCGGCTCCATGTGGACGTGGGAGCCCCATGTCCAGCAGTGGTATTTCCACCAGTTCGCCCCCGAGCAGCCGGATCTGAACTGGGACAGCCCAGCCGTGCGGCAAGAGCTGTATCATATGATCCGCTTCTGGGTGGACAAGGGTGTGGCCGGCTTCCGGCTGGACGTGATCGACCAGATCGCCAAGGATCCGGACCGGAAGATCACGGGCAACGGCCCCAAGCTCCATGCCTACCTGCGGGAACTCTCCCGGGAGGCCTTCCGAGAAGAGGGACTGGTGTCCGTAGGCGAGGCGTGGGGCGCAGACCCGGAGCGGGCCCGGCTGTACAGCGCACCGGACGGCAGCGAGCTCAGCATGGTGTTTCAGTTCCAGCACATCTGCCTGGACAACGCCCCCGGCGGAGAGAAGTGGGACGTGATCCCCCTGAAGCTCACAGACCTGAAGCGCTGCCTCTCCCGCTGGCAGACGGAGCTTCACGGCTGCGGCTGGAACAGTCTCTTCTGGAACAACCACGACCTGCCCCGCATCGTCTCCCGCTGGGGTGACGACCGCCGCTATCGGGTGGAATCCGCCAAGATGTTGGCCATTCTCCTGTACGGCCTGGAGGGCACCCCCTACCTGTATCAGGGAGAGGAGCTGGCCATGACCAACATCCAGCTGCCCATCGACCAGTATCAGGACGTGGAGCTCTTAAACCTGTATCGGGACCGGATCGCCGCGGGATACCCAGAAGAGGATGTGATGCGCTCCATCTGGGCCCGGGGAAGAGACAACGCCCGCACCCCCATGCAGTGGAACGCCGGCCCCAACGCCGGCTTCACCGAGGGCACCCCCTGGCTGCCGGTGAACCCAAACTACAGGGAGATCAACGCCGAGGCGGCCCTTGCCGATCCCAACTCCGTCTTCCACTGCTACCAGAAGCTCATCGCCCTGCGCAAGCGCTATCCCGTCTTCCAGGACGGCACATTCACCCTGCTGGAGCCGGACAGCGAGAGCCTCTTCGTGTACACCCGGGAGACCGCGGATGAGCTTCTTCTGGTGGTGTGCAACTTCACCGGGAACCCGGAGCCCTACTCCCTGCCTGATGCATTCCAGAGAGCAGAACTGCTGCTCTCCAACTACACAACCCACACAGACATACTGCAGCCCTATGAGGCTCGCCTCTATCGAAAGGAAGAATACCATGCGATATAACGCCGTTCTCCTGGATCTCTACGGCACCCTGGTGGACATTCACACCAACGAGCGGGATCCAAAAGTCTGGGAAATCATGGCAAAGCGTTATACCCGCCGCAAGGCACCCTGGAACCCGCAGGAAATGGAGGAGGCCTTCTTTGCCACCATATCCGACCTGGAAAAAAGAGCACTCGAAAACTGCGGGAACGCTCCGGATGCCTGCCCGGAGATCGACATCGAGAAGGTCTTCAAACTTCTCTATAATCAGAGGCGCCAGTATGACCCTCATCTCAGGCCTTCCAGCCAGAACCTTCGCTCGAGGGGTGCCCGGCGGTTCGGGTTCTTCTTCCGCAAGGCTTCCACCGAGTACATCCGCCTCTACGATGGCGCCGCATCCTTCCTGAAAGACCTTCGGGATGTCGCCGACAAGGTGATCCTGCTCACCAACGCTCAGTCCCTCTTTGTCCGGCAAGAGATGCAAAACCTGGGCATCTTCAACCTCTTTGACGCCCTTTACATCTCCTCGGAGTGGATGCGCAAGAAGCCGGACCCCTATTTCTACCATATTCCCCTGCAGATACACCACCTGGATCCGGCGCGGACCGTGATGATCGGCAACGATGCCATCTGCGATGTCCAGGGCGCCCAGGCGGCGGGGCTGCACACCGTCTATCTCCGGACCAACCTCTCCCCCGAGGAGCCGCTGCCTCAGGCGGACCTCTGTGTGGAGGGCCCGGATTACGATGCCATCCTGGCCTATCTGCGGGAGTCTACCCGCTGACCACATGCCCTCCCGAGAGCGCTGCGCCCTGTCGCAGCGCTCTTTTTTCGGCTCGATCTTCCCCTGCCCTCTTGCCCCTTGTTTTCAAATCTTGAAAATCCTCTTGACATTTCCCCCACAGAATAATAGAGTATGCACCATCCTGAAAGAAAGAGGTTGATACCAGTGGACCATCTTGGCATCGGCACAAAATGTGTTCAGGCGGGCTACACCCCCGGCAACGGCGAACCCCGTCAGATCCCCATCATCCAGTCTACTACCTTTAAATATGCCACCAGCGAAGAGATGGGCAAGCTCTTTGACCTGGAGGCAGACGGCTATTTCTACACCCGGCTCCAGAACCCCACCAACGACATGGTGGCGGCCAAGATCTGCGCCATGGAGGGCGGCACCGCTGCCATGCTCACCTCCTCCGGCCAGGCGGCCAACTTCTATGCCATCTTCAACATCGCCAACAACGGCGACCACGTAGTGGCCTCCTCCACCATCTACGGCGGCACGTACAACCTGTTCCACGTCACCATGCAGAAGATGGGCATCGAGTTCACCTTTGTGGACCCCCTCTGCACGGAGGAAGAGTTGAACGCCGCCTTCCGCCCCAACACCAAGGCGGTCTTCGGCGAGACCATCGCCAACCCCGCCCTCACCGTGCTGGACATCGAGAAGTTCGCCAGGGCGGCCCACAGCCACGGCGTGCCCCTGGTGGTGGACAACACCTTCGCCACCCCCATCAACTGCCGCCCCTTTGAATGGGGCGCAGACATCGTGACCCATTCCACCACCAAGTATATGGACGGCCACGGCGCCGGCGTAGGCGGCTGCATCGTAGACCACGGCGTCTTCGACTGGTTTGCCCATGCGGACAAGTTCCCCGGCCTCACCACCCCCGATGACAGCTATCACGGGATCACCTACGCCGAGAAGTTCGGCCTTGGCGGCGCCTTCATCACCAAGTGCACCGCACAGCTGATGCGGGACTTCGGCTCCATCCAGTCCCCCCAGAACGCTTTCATCCTGAACCTCGGTCTGGAGAGCCTCCACGTCCGGATGCCCCGTCACTGCGCCAACGGCCTGGCCGTAGCCACCTTCCTCCAGAACCACCCCAAGGTCTCCTTTGTGATCTATCCGGGCCTGGAGGGAGACAAGTACCACGAGATCGCCAAGAAGTACTGCCCCAACGGCACCTGCGGCGTGGTGTCCTTCGGCTTCAAGGGCGGAAGAGCCGCCGCCGAGACCTTCATGAAGCATCTGAAGATCGCCGCCATCGAGACCCATGTGGCAGACGCCAGAACCTGCGTGCTCCACCCCGCCTCCGCCACCCACCGGCAGATGAACGATGAGGAGCTGATCGCCGCCGGCATCTCCTCCGATCTGGTCCGCCTCTCCTGCGGTCTGGAAGACGCCGAGGACCTGATCGCCGACATCGCCCAGGCACTGGATCAGGTGTAAGGCACAGCAGGAACAAGAAGAACGAAAGAGCGGTGCTGCCCTTCCCTTTTGAAGGACAGCACCGCTCTTTGTTGTTTCTTACAGGTCTACTGATTGCGTCAGGCGAAGTCCGACTCCGGCAGGCCGGTCTCGAAGGGGTACACCAGCTTCATCTGGCGGCGGCACTCGTCCAGGATCCGCATCACCGCCAGCGTGTCTCGCAATGGCACCCACCAGCTCTCTGTCCTGCCCTCCGCGATCTCCTCCGCCACCCGGTTGAACTCGTTGCGGAGGGACCCGTCTCCCCGGAAGGTCTCCTTCTCGCCGCCAGTCCGGACCAGTGTGACCTGATTGGCGCCGTGGAAGAACATCAGCTTCACCTTGGCTTCCGTGCCCTCGATGACGAGCTTCTCCAGGCCCTGGAAGTCCCGGATGGAGACGGAGATGGGCCAGGTCTTCCCGTCTGCAAAGGTGAGGCTGATCTCCTCCCCATAGTCCACACCGTTCTCAAGGGTCCCCGCGCACTGGACCCTCTCCGGCATACCGAAGAGCCGGTAGAGATAGGTTACAGGATAGATCCCGGAGTCCAGCAGGGCGCCGCCGGCCAGAGTTGGATCTGTGAGGCGAGAATACCCCTTCACCACGTTGAGGTGGTAGTGGGCGAGGACGTTCTGGATCTCCCCGAAGACCCCCTGGTCCAGCCACTCCCTCACCTGGTTCGCCACCGGCGAGAACCAGGTCCACATGGCCTCTGCCAGATAGAGGTGCTTCTCCCGGGCCAGTGCAGCCAGTTCTTCTGCCTCTCTGGCGGTGACTGTGATGGGCTTTTCACAGAGCACCGGTTTGCCCAGCTCCAGGGCCAGCTTCCCATAGCTGTAATGGCTGTTGTGGGGCGTGCAGACATATACCGCGTCCACCCCTGGCGCCAGGATGGCCTCCTCTGCCGTGCGGTATGCCATGCCGCCGTACTGCATGGCAAAGTCCATTCCCTGTTCCAGCCGTCTCGTGTACACCGAGGCGATCCGATGGAGTCCTGCGGCCGTGATCTGCCCCGCCACCTGGTGGGCCAGGCCGCCTGCGCCGATAAAGCACCAACGAAAAATCCCTCCTGGCATCTGTTCCGCTCCCATCTGTCTGATTCTTGCAGGGAGATCTACTCCCCATGCCGCTCCCATCCTACCACAACCTGGTACATTTGTCCACTGCTGCCGGAAGAGAGAAAGGCACCCGCAGGAAGCTCTGCAGGTGCCAGAAGAAGCCTATTTCGCGTTTTTAGCCTGCTCGATGGCGTCAAAGTTGCGCTTGCCGTACAGGACGAAGGAGAGAATAATTAACGAGCTGCTCAGCACCACCATGACGATGGACAGCGCCGGCGGGATGTCGTACCAGAAGATGTGCAGCAGGATGGTGATAAAAAGGCACACCGTGGCCGCTTTCCCGTGCCAGACGGCGCCCATCACCTTGCCGGCCTTGCGGATCACCAGCACGCCGGTGATGCTCATGAAGATCTCCTTGGTGAACATCAGGACCACGGGCACGATCACCCAGGGGAAACGAGAGACCAGACAGATCAGCATCGTGACCTGTGTGAGTTTGTCCGCCACAGGGTCCAGTATCTTTCCCAGGTTGCTGACCATATTGAAGTGCCGTGCGATAAAGCCGTCCACCACATCGGTTATACCGGAGATCAGCATCAAAACGCCGGCAGCCATCGCCTCCTGCTTCGTATACAGCCAGGCGATCACCGGAATCAGCACGATGCGGAACATGGAGAGCAGATTGGGAATCGTTAGGATCTTCGATTGTGTGTTTTTCTCGTCCATAGCCTCGACCTCAAGCAGCAACATACCACCTCGGTTTCGTAATCCTTCTGGGGTGGTATGTGGTATTATAGTCCAAACACACGGCATCTGCAAGCCCCTGCAGTGCTTTTTACGGAATCTTAATTGGCGGCTGCCGATTTCCGGTAAGCCCAATAAGGTGGAGCACCTCTATCCCCCATGAGGTTCCAAGTTTCTTGCGCCCTTCATACGCATCTAATGCTGTCCTGAGAGATATCCCGGTTTAGCGGCACCGTAGCACGCTATTCTCGTGTTTTCTCAGATTCGTTTTACACGCAAAGCAGGAGTTTCACTTGCGTTTGCACCGATTTGCCACAATAAGTTAGTTAATTCTTGTAATTTTGGAATGAGTTCTAATTGACCGCACCTGATATTCTGTAGTATACTGACAGCACGAACCCCCCACACCTCTGCGGCTCGGTGTACAACGAGCCGGTCCATGTGTCCCATGGGGGGGCGTTTTTTTGCCCTCATGCCCTACCTGCCTTTTCAGATCTATAGCAGTCTATAGCGATACAATGCTGCAATTCAGTATCGTTAGCAGATGGTCTCCATCCAACGGTCGCCAGAGGTTCTAAAACGCTGCTTGAAGTGCTCTACATCGTCTTCCTTTGAAATACAACTCAACTCGAACCTGCCTCACTCAGGAAAGTTCGGATACATACATTTGATATGTACGAGTATTTATTATATGTTTCTAATTGTATAGAAGCTACATATGATTCATTACCGTAAAGGTTAATCTATATATTCAAATAGATGCATCACCCAATCAGATGATGGCAATAGTTTAATCTCCGATTTCAAAAGTACTAAGATTCTGTATCTTAAGCAAACTAGACCTCAGATCAACTATATATAAGAGTCAGGAGCAAGTGTGCATGAATCCGTACAGGTCAGAATATCGGCTTTTTCACCAAATTTCGGCAGAAAATTTCGTCACAATTCACAATTGATGAAAGCAGCCGTAAGTAGTAGAATGTAAACAATAGCTCAGATCCAGACTAGCTGTTTCAACTTACTTAGGTAAATTCAATGTTACATCGCTTTTTTACTTATGGAGATAAAAAATGAGCACTACAAATCAGGCAACTACGAACCCTCCCCCTACCACCCCTACTCCTGCAAATCAGTCTAATGCAAATCTGGTTCCGGCAAACCAGGCTGCCACGAATCAGTCAGCTCAGTCCTCAGCGAGCCAGACTTCAGGGACTGTAGCAAGCCCCGCTCAATCGTTTCCTCCGGCCACAACTGTCAACCAGCAAGTCAAACTCTTGCGCAAGAAAAACTGCATCATCAACGATGAAAACTTCTGCAAAAAGGTTCTAAGTGAAGTCACATACTTTCAACTTTGCGCATATCTGCTTCCTTTTTTGAACAGCAACGGAACTTATCAAAAAACTGTTTTTGAAGTGATTTATCACATTTTCCTCTTCGACCAGAAATTGCGGCACATATTGTTTGAAATCATCGAAACAATAGAGCTGTATCTGAGAAGGCAAATATCAGATTATCATGTCCAAAAATACGGTCCGCTAGGCTATCTCAATGCCGCAAACTTCTCTGCTAATCATGATCACGTTCTTTTCTTACAAAATGTTCAAGAATTTATCAACCGAAGCAGCTCCTCTCCAGAAATTAGACATCAGCTTGCATCCTATGGGGGAAATTTGCCTCTTTGGGCTTTTTTTGATATAACAACATTAGGCGCACTGGCAAAATTTTATGCTGATCTCGATATAGTCGACCAGAGAGCCATTGCACTAAAATTATACAATTGTTCACCTAGACAATTGCGGAGTTGGTTTAAGTGTTGCAGTGACTTAAGAAATCGCTGTGCTCATGCGTCTCGACTCTATTTCAAAAATCTCTCAAATATTCCCTTGCCCGGCCCCGGAATGCAAGCCAACGGTTCCACATTATATGACGGTATATTACTACTTAAGCGACTTTACCCTGACGTTGATCTGTGGAATGCCAAAGGATTCTTACCAATTGCCACGCTAGTAGAAGAGAATAATGAACTCTCGGAAAGTCCCTGTAACGGGAGGGCCAGGATTCGAAGCGGGAGCAATTGAAAAATATATATCAAACA
>CANRFN010000002.1 GCA_947629915.1 uncultured Oscillospiraceae bacterium
TCCCACTTCGTGTGGCAGATGATCGACTACATCAAGCCCATCTACGAGTTCAAGGACAAGATCTTCCACGTCCACTACAAGGACATCAAGCTCTATCCGGACAAACTGAACCGGGTGGGCATCATGGCCTATCCGCTGGACTTCATGAGCCCCAAGCTGCCGGGCCTCGGCGATGTGGACTGGGGCAAGTACGTCTCCGCCCTCACCGACATCGGCTACGATGGATACACCTGCATCGAGGTGGAGGACAAGGCCTTTGAGGGCTCTCTGGAGAACGTGATCAAGAGCCTGAAGCTCTCCAAGCGCTACATGGAGCAGTTCGTAATCTGATCCTGACATCATCCCTCCCCGCTGGGGCGGGGAGGGCAGAAAGGAAGGGAATCTATTCATGACAACTTACAACGCAGAGGTCTGCGTCATCGCCGGCGGTCCCTCCGGGCTCGCCGCCGCGGTGCAGGCCGCTGAAAACGGCGCGGACGTGATCGTCATCGAGAAGGCCGCCGCCGTGGGCGGCGCCGCCAACATGGGCATGGGTCCCCTGGGCATCGGCACCCGCTATCAGAAGGCCAACATGCAGGACATCACCGTGGAGCAGGCCTTCAACATGTTCATGGAGTACACCCACTACAACGTGGACGCCCGCCTGATCCGCCGGTATTTCGGCCAGTCTGCGGACACCATCGAGTGGCTGGAGGACATGGGCGTGGAGTTTGAGGGCGCTTTCCGGTACTTCCCCCAGTCCATGCCCACCTGGCACATCGTGAAGTGCGACTCCGGCATCGGCCCCCGGGCGGCCTCCTTTATGAACAAGGCCCTCTATGCCCGGGCCCAGGAGCTGGGCGTCCGGTTCCTGCTGGAGACCCCGGGCAAGAAGATCTTGAAAGAGGACGGCAAAGTGGTGGGCGTGCTGGCCACAGACAAGAGCGGCGAGGATGTGCAGATCAACTGCGCCGCCGCCATCATCTGCACCGGCGGCGCCGGCGCCAACTTCAAGCTCATCAAGGAGGAGACCGGCTACATCCACGGCACCGACATGTTCAACTTCGCCATCCCCGGCATCATGGGCGATGGCCTGAAGATGGCCTGGGAGGCCGGCGCGGATAAGCTGCCGGTGCGCATCGAGCAGGCCGCCCAGCTCATGGGCGTGGAGGACCTGCCGGGCAGCGTGGGCAACGTGATGATCCAGCCCAACCTGCTGGTGAATAAGCAGGGCCGTCGCTTCATGAACGAGGACTTCATGCAGAACTCCACCTACCTCTCCAACGCGGTCTCCCACCAGGTGGACCGGTCCGCCTTCTCCGTGATCGACACCTCCATTGCCCACTACTACATGAAGCACGGCGTGGAGAACACCAGCCTGGTGCGGCCCAACCCGGACGTCTCGGACTTCATCGATGGCATCAAGATGGCCATGGCCAACGGCAACGAGGGCATGTTCATCGCGGACACCATCGAGGAGCTGGGCGAAAAGATGGGGGTGGACGTGGAGAACTTCAAGCGGACCGTGGAGGAGTACAACGACTACTGCGAGAGCGCCGATGAGGAGTTCTTCAAGGACCGCCGGTACCTCCGCCCCATCCGCAAGGCCCCCTTCTACGCGGCCCGGGTGTGCCCCGGCGGCTACGGCACCGTGGGCGGCATCCGCATCAACGAGAACTGCGAGGTCTGCGACAAGGCCTTCCAGCCCATCCACGGCCTCTATGCCGCCGGCGCGGACGCCTGCAACATCTATGACGACAGCTACATGTTCCTGCTGCCCGGCAACTCCATGGGCTTTGCGGTGAACACCGGGCGCATCGCCGGCATGACCGCCGCCGAGCAGGTAAAGGCAGACGCGAAATGAAACCATACGGCTTTGGCGTAGATGTAGGCGGCACCACCGTAAAGCTGGGCCTGTTTGACATGATCAACGGCACTTTGCGGGAGTGCTGGGAAATCCCCACCCGCAAGGAGAACTGCGGCAGCGCAATTTTACCGGACATCGCCGCCTCAGTGATCGGAAAGATCGAGGCTTTGGGCCTGGACCGGGCGGACATCCAGGGCCTGGGCCTGGGCGTTCCCGGGCCGGTGCTGGCAGACGGCACCGTGAACAAGTGCGTGAACCTCGGCTGGGACGTGATCAACGTCTCGAAGGTGCTCTCTGATATGGTTGGCCTGCCGGTGCGTGCCGGCAACGATGCCAACGTGGCGGCCCTGGGCGAGATGTGGCAGGGCGGCGGCAAGGGCTTCCAGACCCTGGTGATGGTGACCTTAGGCACCGGCGTGGGCGGCGGCGTCATCCTGAACGGCAAGATCGTCCCCGGCGTCCACGGCGCGGCAGGGGAGATCGGCCACCTGGTGATGCACCGGGACGAGGAGGCGGTCTGCGGCTGCGGCAAGCGCGGCCATTTGGAGCAGTACGCCTCCGCCACCGGCGAGGTGCGGCTGGCCCGCATGGCACTGGCCGCCACAGATGTCCCTACCAGCCTCCGGGATGCAGATCCCCTGACCTGTGCCGCCATCTTCAACGAGGCCAAGAAGGGCGATGCCCTGGCCAACGAGCTGGTGGACGAGTTTTGCCGCACCCTGGCCACGGGCATGGCCAACATTGCGGCGGTGATCGACCCCGAGGTGTTTGTCCTGGGGGGCGGCGTCTCCAAGGCAGGGGAGTTCCTCCGGGAGCGGGTGGCAAAACACTTCAAAGCGCTGGCTTTCCACGCCTGCGAGGATACCCATATCGCCCTGGCCACCCTGGGCGCAGACGCCGGCATGTACGGCGCGGCCAGACTTCTGCTGGATTAAACTACGTAAACCTTACTCTCAAGGAGGTTTTTCAATGGCTCAGATTACAATTGACGGGAGAAAGCTCACAGTGCCGGACGGCGCCAATGTGCTGGACTGTGCGCTGGAGAACGGCATCTATATTCCCCACCTGTGTCACCACAAGGACCTGAATCCCCTGGGCTCCTGCCGGATGTGCATCGTGGAGGTGGAGGGACAGCCCGGCGTGGTCCCTTCCTGCACCCTGAAGGCCACGGACGGACTGGTGATCAAGACCAAGTCCCCGGAGATCGAGCGGCTTCGCATGCTGGCCCTGGAGCTGCTGCTCACCGGCCACCCGGAGGACTGCTCCACCTGCCCCAAGTACGGCAACTGCGAGCTGCAGATGCTGATTCAGTACATCGGCCCCAAGACCGGCCGGCTCAAGATGCGCTCCAAGGGCTTCAACGCGGAGGAGCGCAACCCCCTCATTATCCACGACATGAACCGCTGCGTGCTGTGCGGCCGCTGCGTCCGGGCCTGCAACGAGCTCCGGGGCGTCAAGGTGCTGCGGTACAACAAGCGGGACCTGGAGACCTATGTGGGCACCCTCCACGACAAGCTCCTCATCGATGCGGACTGCCGGTTCTGCGGCGCCTGCGCGGAGGTCTGTCCCACCGGCACCATCCGGGATAAGCTCATCCCCACCGGCGCCCAGCGGGAGGACACCATCGTCCCGTGCCGCGCCGCCTGCCCGGCCCACACCGATGTGCCCCGGTACATCCGCTTTGTGAAGCAGGGCAACTTCGAGGCCGCCGCTGCGGTGATCCGGGAGAAGGCGCCCTTCCCCCATGTGCTGGGCCTCATCTGCAACCACGTCTGCGAGCTGCAGTGCAAGCGCGGCGAGGTGAACGAGGCCATGTCCATCCGGGGCATCAAGCGTGCCGCCGCGGAGCAGGACACCGGCAAGTACTGGAAGGGCATGGGCAAGCAGCTGCCGGACACCGGCAAGAAGGTGTGCGTGGTGGGCGGCGGCCCCGCCGGACTCACCGCAGCATACTATCTCCGGAAGCAGGGCCACGCCGTGACGGTGAAGGAAGCTCTGCCCACCGTGGGCGGCATGATGTCCTACGGCATCCCGTCCTACCGCCTGCCCCGGGACGTGGTGGCAGCCGAGGCCCAGGTCATCGCAGACCAGGGCGTGACCTTCGAGACCAACTGCAAGGTGGTGAACCCCACCGAGCTGCTACAAGCGTATGACGCCGTCCTCATGGCCATCGGCACCACCAAGGGCGTCCGTCTGCCCATGGGCGGCAACGATCTGCCCGGGGTGCTGCTGAACATCGACTTCCTCCGCAACGCGGCCATGGGCAAGGAGACCGGCATGGGCAAGCGCGTCATCGTGCTGGGCGGCGGCAACGTGGCCTTCGACTGCGCCCGCACCGCCAAGCGCCTGGGGGCCGAGGAGATCCACCTGGCCTGCCTGGAGGCCCGGGCCGTGATGACCGCGGATGACGAGGAGATCGAACAGGCCCAGGAGGAGGGCATCCATGTGCACCCCGCCCAGACCTTCGAGCGGATCACCGGCGAGGACCGCGTCACCGGCGTGGACTTCATGAACGTGGAGTCCTTCACCTTTGACGAGAACCGCCGGGCCATCATCCAGAAGGAGGCCGGTAGCGAGCACCACATCGATGGCGACACCGTGATCTTCGCCACCGGCCAGCGCCCGGATCTGACCCCGGACTGCGGCCTCACCCTTGGCCGGGCCAACTCCATTGCGGTTACCAACCTGGAGACCGACAAGTCCACCAGCGTCCCCGGCATCTTTGCCGCCGGCGATGTGATCTACGGGACCAAGAGCGTCATCCAGGCCATCGCCTCCGGCCGGGAGGCCGCCAGCCAGATCGACAAGTATCTGGGCGGCGATGGCGACATCACCGAGGTGCTGGCCCCGGAGCAGGATGCCCCCATGTACATCGGCCATGTGGACGGCTTCGGCAAACTGGAGCGGGGAAAGCCCGAGGTGGACCCCGCCGAGGCCCGCCAGGACAACTTCCACCAGTTCGACCACGGCATGACCTGCGATGGCGTCTGCGGCGAGGCCGCGAGATGCCTCCAGTGCGACCTGCGCTTGAGAATCTCTCGTCCCAAAGTCTGGGGCGACTACGCCGGGAAGGAGGGCTGAGGCCATGAAATTCTTAGAGAAGCTCCGCGATCTGGGCGCGAAGGCCCTCATCAGCAAGACCCAGGCCATACACATCCGGGAGACCGGACTGCCTGGGGGCAACCTGGCAGAGCGGCTCTGCGAGGCCATTGAGGCCGGCAAGACCGGTGTGGCCGCCGCTCTGAACAACGCAGACACGGACATGGTGCTGCTGTCTGTCCTGGAGACCGAGCCCGAGAACGTCATGAAGGGCATCTGCGCCGTGGCCATGGCCCTGGGCACCGAGGAGAAGGTCCTCTATGTGCCGGAGAACCACACGGAGCTGGCGGAGGGCCTGGCCTCTCTGGCAGAGGAATACGGCGTCACCGTGAAGTGCGAATTCGTAAACGTCCGGGAGAACGAGAACAATCTCCTCATCCACATCGCCACCGCGGCGGACCTGGCCCAAGCCATCGAGGGGGCGTACACCCCCGGGGTCTGGGTGAGCGCGGACGGTGGCCAGCTGCAGAAGGTGGCAGACGGCACCCCGGTGTCCGCCCTCTGCGACCTCACCGACGCCAAGGGCCTGATCCTGGGCTATGCCATGCACCCCGTCAAGGACGCCTCCCTCCCCGTGGAGGAGGCCGGCATTGAGAACGGCGTGGTCCGGGTGCTCCGGAGCACAGACTGCGTGGTGGCCGAGACCCAGAAGCGGCTGCTGGCCTCCCGCGCCCGCTCCTGCGGCAAGTGCGTGTTCTGCCGGGAGGGCCTGCTCCAGCTGGAGTATGAGCACCGGGAGATGACCCAGGGCCGGGGGAAGCAGGAGTACCTGGACTACACCCACGA
Source organism: uncultured Oscillospiraceae bacterium (assembly GCA_947629915.1). Classification (GTDB taxonomy): domain Bacteria; phylum Bacillota; class Clostridia; order Oscillospirales; family Oscillospiraceae; genus Enterenecus. Next base: position 5,732 of record CANRFN010000002.1, read on the forward strand.
GATCGGCGAGGCCATGGCCTTCTCCACCCCCTGCACCATGGGCCAGAACAGCGCCAGGATCGCCCTCTCCGCCCAGGACAACTTCGCAGGGGAGTTTGAGGCCCACATCAAGAAGAAGCGCTGCCCCAGCGCCGCCTGCACCAAACTGGTGAACATCTACATCGATCCCCGCCGCTGCGTGGGCTGCGGCAACTGCATGGATGTCTGCCCCAACGGCTGCATCGAGGGCCGCCCCGGCTACATCTACACCGTGGACGACTACGACTGCACCAAGTGCGGCGAGTGCGCCAAGGTGTGCGATGTGGGGGCTGTGATCATCACCACGGGCCGGGTGCCTCACACCCCCCAGAGGCCCACGAAAGTAGGGAGATTCCGGGACTGATCCCAATCCCAAACCCCAATGCCACCCTCCCCGGGCAGGGGAGGGTGGGCATACGCCCCCAATGACATCAGACGGAAAGAGGTTTTTCATATGGCAAAGAAAGTGCTCGGCCTGTCCTTCGGCCGTAAGAATAAGAACTGCGACATCATGGTGAAGACCGCCCTCATGGAGTGCGAGAAGGCCGGCTGTGAGGTAAAGTTCTTCCGCGTAGATGACATGGACATCAAGCCCTGCACCGGCTGCATCTCCTGCGTCATCGGCATGACCTCCGGCCGCGGCAAGGGCGGCTGTGTGCTGAAAGACGACTTCGCCATCCTGGACGAGGCCCTCATGGAGTGCGATGGTCTGATCGTGGGCTGCCCCACCTATGAGACCAGCATCACCGGCAAGTTCAAGATCGTCTGCGACCGCATCGGCCCCTCCCACGACATCACCTTCCGCAAGGCCACCTATGAAGAGGGCCTGGCCGCCGGCAAGAGCCCGGAGCAGCTGCCGGATGTCCGCTCCTTCAAGAAGCGGGTTGCCGCCTTTATCGCTGTGGGCGGCGCCATGACCGAGAACTGGCTGGAGTTCATGCTCCCGCTGATGTATGAGATGACCTTCTCCATGGGCATCGATGTCATCGACATGCAGAAGTACTGGGGCGCCATGGCCTTTGAGCACGTCCTGGGCAACGACAAGCAGATGGCCCGCACCCGGAAGCTGGGCCAGAACATCGCCGAGGCCCTGGCCGCCGAGACCGAAGAGCAGCGCATGCTGTGGCGGGGCGATGAGCAGGGCCTGTGCCCGGTGTGCCACCTGAACATGGTGAACATCCTCCCGGACCGCAAGACCATCGAGTGCCCGGTGTGCGGCAGCTACGGCAAGCTCACCCTGGACGCGGACGGCAACATCCAGCTCCACTACACCGAGGAGGAGCAGCTCCGCTCCCGCCTCCGCTGGGCCGGCAAACTGGAGCACTCCACCGAGATCAAGACCCAGGCCGTGGGCCCGGGCCAGATTCCCGATCTGAAGGAGAGAATGAAGCCCTACATCGGCTACGCCGAGTGAGCCGGGGAGGGCAGCCATGTACCGCCTGACACAGGAACAAAAGACCCGGGTGAAGGACCTGCTCTCCCGCATGACCCTCGATGAGAAGATCGGCCAGATGAACCAGGAGTCCGTGTCCATCGTGGGCGGCTTCGATGTGCCCTTTGAGGAACTCATCGAGATGATGACGGACGGCCGCATCTCCCAGGAGGAATTCGAAAAGATCATGTCCACCGCGGAGCAGGACTACCACGAGGACGACATCCGGGCCGGCCTCGTGGGCAGCCTGATGGTCCAGGACCCCCGCAAGTGCAACGAGCTCCAGAGAATCGCCGTGGAGGAGAGCCGGCTGGGCATCCCCCTGATGTTCGGGCTGGACGTGATCCACGGGTACCGCACCGTCTATCCCATCGCCATCGCCGAGGCCGGCTCTTTTGACCCGGACCTCTTCACCCGCACCGCCCGGATGGCGGCGAAGGAGTCCAGGACACAGGGCGTGAACTGGCACTTTGCCCCCATGCTGGATGTGGCCCGGGACGCCCGCTGGGGGCGGGTGTCCGAGGGCCCCGGCGAGGACCCGTACCTGGTGTCTCAGTTCGCCAGAGCCAAGATCGAAGGCCTCCAGGGGGACATGTCCTCTCCGGAGAACTACGTGGCCGCCTGCCTGAAGCACTATGTGGCCTACGGCGCCTGCGAGTCCGGCCGGGACTACAACACCGTGAGCATGGCCACCTCTATGCTGTACAACAGCTATCTGCCGCCCTTCAAGGCCGCGGTAGAGGCGGGGGCCGCCACCGTGATGGCCTCCTTCAATGACCTCAATGGCGTGCCCTGCACCGTGAACCAGTACACCCTCCGCCACATCCTGAAGGACAGCTGGCAGTTCCCGGGCTTTGTGGTCTCGGACGCCAACGCCATCCGGGAGTGTGTGGCCCACGGCATCGCCGCAGACGAGCCGGAGGCGGGCAAGAAAGCCGCAGCGGCCGGCATGGACGTGGACATGGGCACCCAGATCTACAAGAAGTACCTGAGAGAGGCCGTGGAGAAGGGGGAGGTGCCCCTGTCCGTGATCGATGAGGCCGTGGAGCGGATCCTCTCCGTGAAGATGTGGCTGGGCCTCTTTGAACACCCCTATGTGCCGGAGGAGGCCATGGACCGGTATGAGGTCCTGCCGGAGGAGCACCGCGCCCTGGCCCGGGAGGCCGCAGAGAAGTCCATCGTCCTGCTGAAGAACGAGGGGGACATCCTGCCCCTCCAGAAGGGCCAGAAGATCAGCCTGGTGGGCGAATTGGCCGCCAGCCGGGAGGAGATCATTGGGGCCTGGGCCATGAGCTGGCGCCCCACGGACTGCGTCTCCATTCAGGAGGGCTTGGAAAAGGCCGGCGCCACCCTGGAGTACTTCCCGTGCTGCGGCCCCGAGTCCGACATCGATGAAGCCCAGGTCCAGGCGGCCTGCCAGTACGGCGATGTGATTGTGGCCGTGGTGGGGGAGACGGACGCCATGTCCGGCGAGGCCTCCTCCCGTGCGGACATCACCCTGCCAGGCCATCAGAGGGAGCTGCTGCAAAAGCTGCTGGCCTCCGGCAAGCCCGTGGTGACCTGCCTGATGAACGGCCGACCCCTGGCCCTCCAGTGGGAGGCCAAGAACGTGCCCGCCATCCTGGAGTGCTGGCACCTCGGCATCGAGATGGGTAGCGCCGTGGCCAAGGTGCTCTTGGGCGAGAAGAACCCGGAGGGCAGACTGGCCTCCTCCTTCCCGGCGGTGACCGGCATGTGCCCCATCTACTACAACCACCCCAACACCGGACGCCCCGGCGGGCGCAGCAAGTTCACCTCCCGGTATCTGGACGCCGGCTTTGAGGCCCTCTATCCCTTTGGATACGGCCTCAGCTACACCACCTACGCCTTCTCAGACTTGCAGGTGGAGGAACAGCCGGATGCCCTGCAGGTCACCGTGAACGTGTCCAACACCGGAAACTGCGCCGGCGTGGAGACCGTCCAGCTCTACATGCAGGACGTCACCGCATCCATCGTCCGCCCGGTGAAGGAGCTGAAGGGCTTTGCCAAAGTGGCGCTGGCCCCCGGCGAGACGAAACCGGTGTCCCTCCCATTGCAGAAATCCGATCTGGGCTTCTACAACGATGCAGGTACCTATCTGCTGGAGTCCGGCCTCTTCCGCATCTATGTGGGCGGCAACTCCAGGGACTGCCTCTGCCAAGAGGTCTCCATCGGATTCTAGATCTCCTTTCTCTTCCCGAACAGCACGCCGGAACGCAAGCCGGCGTGCTGTTCTAATTTCCAGCCGCTGCACACCGGACTTTACACGGATTTTACGTGGCTTTCACCGAAACGTGATAGCACGGCAAAACGCCTCCCGATAGAATGGGGCCGCAAAATGGATTTGCAGTTTTCAGTTTGGGAGGCGTCTTTCGTGAACGACACCGTACAAATGCTCTTCGGCCTGGCCGGCGGGCTGGCGCTGTTCCTCTACGGGATGGACAGCATGAGCGACAACCTGCAGAAGGTGGCGGGGGACCGGATGAAGAAGATCCTGGGCATCCTCACCCGCAACCCGGTGATGGGGGCGCTGGCCGGGGCGCTGGTGACCGCCGTGCTCCAGAGCAGCTCCGCCACCACCGTGATGGCCATCGGCTTTGTGAGCGCCGGCCTCATGACCCTGCCCCAGGCCATCTCCGTGATCTTTGGGGCCAACATCGGCACCACCATGACCGCCCAGCTCATGGCCTTCAAGATCTCGGACTACATCTATCCCATCATCTTTGTGGGGTTTCTCCTGAACTTTGTGAGCAAGAAGGAGCGGGTGAAGGACCTCGGTACCGTGGTCTTCTCCTTCGGCCTGCTCTTTGAGGGCATCGAGATCATGGGCAGCGTGATGAAGCCCCTGGCGGGCAGCCCGGTGTTCACGGATCTCATGGGCAAGGTCTCCCAGATCCCGGTGCTGGGCATCCTGCTGGGCGCCGCCATGACCTTGGTGGTCCAGAGCAGCTCCGCCACCATCGCCGTGCTGCAGAACTTCGCCTCCCAGGCCGGCCCGGACGGGGTCACCAGCGTGATCGGTCTCACCGGGGCCATCCCCATCCTCCTGGGGGACAACATCGGCACCACCATCACCGCGCTTCTGGCCTCCATCGGCCAGTCCAAAAACGCCAAGCGCACCGCATTGGCCCACAGCTTTTTCAACATCAGCGGCAGCATCGTCTTCGCCTGCATGATCCCGCTGTTCGCCCGCTTTGTGACGGCGATCTCCCCCAAGGGGCCGGAGATCCAGGTGATCTCCCGGCAGATCGCCAACGCCCACACCACCTTCAACATCGTCTGTACCCTGGTCTGGCTGCCGCTCATCGCCGTGATGGTGAAGCTGGTCTCCACCGTGATCCCGGGGGAGGACCAGCAGAGCCAGACCCTGTCTCAGCCCCAGTATCTGGACGAGAACATGCTGGGCCAGCCGGTGGCCGCCATGTACCTCACCTCCAACGAGATCCGGCGCTGCGTCGGCATCACCGGGGACATGCTGGCCGCCGCCCGGGCGGAGCTCACCGGGGAGAGGCGGGACCCCGGCGCCTTCGATGGCCTCTACGAGACGGTAAAGCAGCTGCAGGCGGCCATCGTGGCCTATATCTCCCGGCTGTTTGCCCGGGGCGGCCTCACGGAGAGCCAGTCTGAGCGCACCGCCGGCCTGCTCTTTGTGGTGAACAACGTGGACCGGGTGGCAGACCGGTTTCAGGAGATCGTGGCACGCACTCGGCGGCTCATCCGGGAGGGAAAGCGCTTCTCGGAGGAGGCCAGGGGAGACCTGGGGCAGTGCTTTGCCATCTCGGAGAACCTCTTTCACCGGGCCATGGAGGCGGCGGACACCGGAGACCAGAGCATCGCCGCGGAGGCCTCCAAGGACCGGGCGGACATGCGCCGGGCCCAGAAGCAGTTCCAGAAGGCCCACCTGGCCCGGGTGAAGGACAACACCTGCGATGCCTCCCTCACCCGGGACTACACGGACATCCTGTACGGCTTTGACCGCGCCGTGGACAACTGCGTGGGGGTGGCGGAAGAGGTGATGGACGGGGTGCGGTTTGTGTCCCTGGCGGAGACCGGGGTACAGGACACCCTGTCCCAGGGGGTGCAGTAGATGGGGAGAACAGGGAGAAGAGGGATGTCCGGACTGGCCCTGGCCGCCCTGCTGCTCGCCCTCCTGGGCGGCTGCGGCGGGACCAAGTCCCAGCCCCTGCCGGACCTCAGCGACATGGGAGAGGTGCTGGTGATCGCCCGGGAGGAGGGCTCCGGCACCCGGACCGAGTGGGAGCGGCTGGCAGATACCCGGGAGGCGGGGGCAGACGAGACCGCAGCTTCCACCCAGGAGGTGCTGTCCAAGACCGCCGGGGCGAGGGACGCCATCGGCTATGCGGCATACAGCGCCATCCCGGAGGGCGCCGGGGTGAAGGTGCTGGCGGTGGACGGCATCGCCCCCAGCGCCGAGACCATCCAAAGCGGCAAGTACCCCCTCTGCCGCGCCTACACCTTGGCCTACATGGGGAAGCCCAGCGACCTGGGCCGGGACTTTCTCACCTATGTGCTGGGGGCGGGGCAGGCCATTGTGGGGCAGTCCTGCGTCCCCGTGGGAAAGGTATCCACCTTCCTCTCAGACAAGTCCGCCGGCACCCTCACCATACAGGGCTCCTCCTCGGCGGCGCCGCTGCTGGAGACCCTCATTGCGGACTATGAGACATACAACCCCAACGCAGAGATCTCCCTGTCCGTTACAGATTCCACCGCCGGCCTCACCGCCGCCATCCAGGGCCGCTGCGACCTGGCCCTGTCCTCCCGCACCCTTGAGGACTACGAACAGGAACTGCTGGAGCGCGTGGAGTTCGCCCGAGACGCCGTGGCGGTGGTGGTGCACCCGGACAACCCCCTCACGGCCCTCACCCGGTCCCAGCTGAAATCCCTCTTTGATGGCCACACCGCCCGCTGGGCAGATCTGGCAGACTAGACGCGGCGGTGGGGGAGCAATTCACAAGTTCATCCAAAGCAAAACAGCATTGGCCTGCGCCAATGCTGTTTTGCGTCCTACTGCATATCCAGGGGGACCTTGTGCTGCGGGGCGGGGAAGGCCTGGTCCAGGGCCTGCAGCTCAGACGCTGTGAGGCGGACCTCCGCGGCGGCCGCGTTCTCCAGGGTGTGGGCCCGATTTCCCGTGCGGGGGATGGGGATCACCCCGGGGCGGGCCAGGAGAAAGGCCAGCAGCACCTGAGACGGGGTGGCGCTGTGGCCGCGGGCGATGGCCTGGACGGCGGGGTGGGCGATGAGACCGCGGCGCAGTCTGCCCGCCTGGGCCAGGGGACAGTATGCCATCACCGGGACGCCGTGCTCCTGCAGCCAGGGGAGCAGGTCCACCTCGATGCCGCGGCTGCCCAGGTGATACAGTACCTGATCGGTGCGGCAGTCCTGTCCGCCGGCACGGAAGAGCTCCTCCATGTCCTCGGTGTCCAGGTTGGAGACGCCCCAGGCCCGGATCTTGCCCTGGGCCCTCAGACGCTCCATGCCCGCAACGGTCTCGGAGAGGGGAGTGGAGCCCCGCCAGTGGAGCAGATACAGGTCCAGATAGTCTGTGTGCATCCGGCGGAGGGAGTCCTCGCAGCTCTTCTGCAGCTGTTTTCCGCCGGCGTTCCAGGGGTATACCTTGCTCACGAGATAGAGGCTGTCTCGCTGGTACCCCTGGATGGCGGCGCCCACCAGGATCTCTGCCGCCCCGTCTCCATACATCTCGGCGGTGTCCAGCAGGTTCATGCCGGCCTCGATGCCGGCACGGAGGGCGGACGCCTCCTCCTGGAACGTCTGGGGGTGCTCCCCCAGATACCAGGTGCCCTGGCCGATGGAGCCAATGGCTTTTCCAGATGCGGTGACAAAGTTTCGCATGGGCGCATACTCCTCTCTCAGGTGATGGGGGCCGGGTTGAAGATGCAGAGGTCGTTGTGGAGGCCGTACTGGTCTGAGAAGGGCTGCTTTCTGCCGCTGGCCACGTCCAGGATGAGGCGAAAGAGCTCCGTGCCCACCTCCGGGATGGTCTGCTCTCCGGTTACGATGCCCCCGGCGGAGAGGTCTATGAGGTCTGCCCAGTGGGCCTTCAGCTCGTTCCGGGAGCACACCTTTACCACCGGGCAGATCTCCAGGCCGTACGGGGTGCCCCGGCCCGTGAGGAAGACCTGCAGGCCGATCCCCGATGCCGTCTGGCAGGGGCCGCAGACGATGTCGCTGGCGGGGGTGGCGGCGTAGATGAGGCCGTGCCGGGTGGGCACCTCCGCCGGGGACAGCACCTCCACAATGGGGCTGGTGCCGCTCTTGGCAATAGACCCCATGGCCTTCTCCACGATGTTGGCAAGGCCCCCGCGCTTGTTGCCGGGGGTGGGATTGGCGTCCCTGCCCACCCCGCCGGCGGCGAGATAGCTGTCGTACCAGCGCATCTCCTCCGCCAGCCGGTCCCGGACCGCCGGGCTCACGCAGCGGGCGGCCAACAGGGACACCCCGTCCCGGACCTCGGTCACCTCGCTGAAGAGGACGGTGGCCCCGCCCTTTACCAGCATGTCTGCCGCATAGCCCGCCGCCGGGTTGGCGGAGATCCCGGAGAAGGCGTCCGAGCCGCCGCACTGCATGCCGATGAGAAGATCGCTGAGAGGCAGTGGTTCCCGGGTACGTTGATTCAGCCGCTGCAGCTTCCTGTCTGCCAGGGCGAGAATGGCGTCCATCATGGCATCGTGGCCGGGGCAGTCCTGGAGGGTGAGCACGTTGTCCGGGGTGATGTCCTCCGGGGGCAGCACCCGATCATAGGTGAGTTTCTCGCAGCCCAGGCCCACCACCATGATCTCCCCGCCGAAGTTGGGGTGGCGGATGAGGTTCCGCACCGCCCGGATGGGAATCTTGGCCATGGGGGCATCGATGGCCACCCCGCAGCCGTACGGGTGGGTCACCGCCACCACGCCGTCCACGTTGGGGTATCGGGGTAGCAGCTCCCTGCGGATCCGCTCCGCCGCCGCCCGCAGTACCCCGGCGGCGCACTGCACCGTGGTGACGATCCCCAGCAGGTTCCGGGTGCCGGCGGGACCGGTGGCATTCCGGTATCCCATCCAGGTGGTCTCCGGGGGATCCGGCAGCTGTTCTTTTGGAACCAGGTTGGTGCCCCAGGAGAGGTCGTCCAGGGAGGGGCTCTCCGGCAGGTCCAGCATGGACTCGTTCACCCAGCTGCCGGCGGGGATGTCCTCCTTGGCATGGCCCAACACCACCCCGTACCGGAGAATGGGGTCGCCCTTGGGAATGTCCGCTAAGGCGATCTTGTGGGCCTGGGGGATGGGATCCCGGGCTGTCACGCCATTTTCAATCGCGGTGCCCGCCGGCAGATCCCGGACGGCCACTGCCACATTGTCCTGGGGCTGGATCCGGATGGTGAGGCGCTGCTGCATGGATACCCGCTTCCTTTCGCACTGTGTACTCGGTTTTCCGTATTGTACCAGAGAAAGCCCGCCGGGGCAACCGGGAAAACCGGATATCTGCGGAAAAAGGGGGCGGGAAGGCCTCGGATGTGCGGCAAACATGCTTTACATATTGGAAATAACGCCCTTTGTGCAGTGTGCAGAAAGTTACAATTTGTATCGCTGCGTGCTTACCATATGCCCAAAGGGTACCCATTTGTGCGCCTATCGTCACTTTCAGGGCGTAGAAATCCTGTTGCAATCTTGCGCCCCGGGGGATACAATGCTGTATGAGAGATACCGGGCCGCTGCCCACGGGAGGTGCTGGCAAGTGTATACAAGACTTCGGCAGGATGCCGACACCATCATCCAGAGGAGCATTCAGGCGGTGCTCCCGGACAAGGCGGTGCGGCGGGCCCTGGCAGACTTCCGGCCCGGGCTCGGACGGACCTTACTGGTGGCCGTGGGCAAGGCGGCCTGGCAGATGGCCAAGACCGCGGTGGACGCCCTGGGCGGGGTGGACCGCGGCATTGTGATCACCAAGTACCAGCACGTCCGAGGGGAGATCCCCGGGGTGGACTGCTGGGAGGCGGGGCACCCGGTGCCGGACGAGAACAGCTTTGCCGCCACGGCGAGGGCATTGGAGCTGGTACAGGACCTCACCCGAGAGGACACGGTGCTCTTTCTCCTCTCCGGCGGGGGCAGCGCCCTCTTGGAGAGGCCTCTGATCCCCGGCGGGGAGCTGCAGGACATCACCCGGCAGCTGCTGGCCTCCGGGGCCGACATCGTGGAGATGAACACCGTCCGCAAGCGCCTCTCCGGGGTGAAGGGCGGGCGCTTCGGACAGGCCTGCGCCCCCGCCCAGGTGTACAGCATCGTGCTCAGCGACATCGTGGGGGATCCCCTGGACATGATCGCCAGCGGGCCCGCCTGCCCGGACGCCTCCACCTGTGCGGAGGCCCTGGCCATCGCAGAGAAATACCAGCTGAACCTCTCTGCTGCGGCGAGAGAACTGCTGGCCCAGGAGACTCCCAAAACCCTGGACAACGTGTCCACTCGGATCACCGGCTCCGTCCGGGAACTCTGCAGCGCCGCTGTGCGGGCCTGCTCTGATCTGGGATACACCCCCGTGCTCCTCACAGACCACCTGGACTGCGAGGCCAGAGAGGCGGGGCGGTTCCTGGCGGACATCCTGCAGACGGGGGCCAGAGGAAAGGGCGGCATCGCCTATATCGCCGGCGGGGAGACCGTGGTGCACCTCACCGGCCATGGGCTGGGCGGGCGAAACCAGGAGCTGGCCCTGGCGGCGGCCCCGGGGATCGCCGGCATGCAAGAGGCTGCGGTGTTCTCCGTGGGCAGCGATGGCACAGACGGGCCCACCGATGCAGCCGGAGGCTATGTGGACGGGGATACCCTGGCGCAGCTCCAGGCCAGAGGGATCGACATCCACGCCGTGCTCCAGGACAACGATGCCTATCCCGCGCTGGAGGCGGTGGGCGGTCTCATAAAGACCGGCCCCACCGGGACCAATGTGAACGATGTGGCGGTGGCGCTGCTGGGCCCACCGGACAGGTAGAGGGTGGGTGATCTGGTGTATCGAACGTTTTACCCCGGCCGGGCGTGGCTGGACACCGCAGGGCACCCCATCCAGGCCCACGGGGGGAGCATTCTCCCCGTGGACGGTATCTTCTACTGGTACGGGGAGAACAAGGAGTACACAGACGGAAAAAACGGCATCTGGCACTGGGGCGTCCGCTGCTATGCCTCCCGAGACCTGTACAACTGGGAGGACAAGGGCCTCATCATCCCGCCAGACCTGGACCACCCCGGCTCTCCGCTGCACCCGTCCTCCAAAATGGACCGGCCCCATATCCTCTTCCACGAGCAGACCGGGAAGTACGTCTGCTGGGTGAAGATCATGGAGCCCAAAGGGGACCAGACCGCCACCATCCTCACAGCGGATCACATTTTAGGGCCGTACACCGTGGTGCGCACTGGCCTGAAGCCCCTGGGCATGAGCGCCGGCGACTTCGACCTCGCCATCTCCCCGGACGGCAGGGCATACTACTATTTCGAGCGGGTGCACAGCGAGACCATCTGTGCGGACCTTACCGAGGACTACACCGATCTCACCGGCTTCTATACTGTCCACTTCCCCCACCCCGAGGGGCCGCCCTTCGTCCGGGAGGCCACGGCCCACTTCACCCGGCAGGGGAGGCACTATCTCATCACCTCCGGGACCACAGGGTATAAGCCCAACCCCTCGGAGATCGCCGTGGCGGAGGACTGGCACGGGCCATACCGGGTGCTGGGGAATCCCCACCCGGAGGACCCCACGGACACCTCGTACCACAGCCAGATCAGCAGTGTATTCCGCATCCCAGGGATGGACCTGTATATCGCCCTGGCAGACCGGTGGATCCCGGACCACATGGACTGGGACTATCACGAGTACAAGAAGCAGTATCAGCGCCATTTCGACCCCTCCTTCACCGGGACCTATCAGGACCCCGGCTGGCTGGGGGACACGGAGATCAACACCTCCCGGGCCCGCTACGTGTGGCTCCCCATCTCCTTCGAGGGAGACATTCCGGTGATCCGCTGGCTGGAGAACTGGAGATGGCAGGAGTTCATCGACTGGGACCTGGTGCGCCCGTAATACACAGATTGCAGGAGGAACAGACCATGCAGGACAAGAACAAGCTCAGTCTGCCCATGCTCTTCGGAGACCACATGGTGCTCCAGCGGCAGAAACCCGTGGACCTGTGGGGCAAGGCGGCGCCGGGCCTCGCGGTGTTCGCCATGCTGTACCGGGAGGAGCGGGTGGTGGCCGAGGCGGCGGGGAGGAGCGATGCCGACGGGGACTGGAGCCTGTCTCTCCCCGCCATGGAGGCCGCCCGCAACCTGCGGCTGGAGATCACCGCCGGGGCGGAGAAGCGGGTCTTAGAGGACGTGATGATCGGCGAGGTGTGGATCGCCGGCGGCCAGTCCAACATGGAGTATTTCCTCCAGTTCGATGCGGAGCGGGACGCCGCCTTTGCCCGGCCGGAAAACCCGGACATCCGCTTCTGGGACTGCCCGGAGGTCTCCTACGAGGGCCAGCTGGACGACTACGACTTCTCGGAGTTCGGCCACTGGCGCCCCTGCCGGAGGGAGGATCTGCCCTGGTACTCCGCCGTGGGGTACTGGTTTGCAGAGAAGGTCCAGAGCACCTTGGACATCCCGGTGGGCATCGTGGGCTGCAACTGGGGCGGCACCCGGGCGGCCTGCTGGATAGACCGCAGCCGGCTGGAGGGCACGCCCGGCGAGGTGTGGCTCCGGGACTACGAGAAGGGCATTGAGGGCCTGGATGTGGAGGCGTACCGGAAGGCCTACCTCGCGGTGCGCACCAACATCGCCAACCACCCCTTCCAGGGGGACACCAGCATGTACTACCCCGGCTTCTCCCGGGAGTTCCAGTTGAAAGCCATGGAGATCTGGACCAAGTTCCAGGGCCCCTACGCCAATGTGATCGGCCCCATCCACCCCTGGCGGCCCTGCGGGGTGTATGAGACCATGCTGTTGAAGGTGGCGCCATACACCTGCCGGGGCGTGCTGTGGTATCAGGGGGAGAGCGATGACACCCACGCGGAACTTTACGATGAGATGCTGTCTCTTCTCATCGCCAACTGGCGGGACCTCTGGCACGAGGAGATCGCCTTCCTGATGGTCCAGCTGGCCCCCTTCCGGGCCTGGCTGGAGGACAAGGGAGACGCCTATCCCATCCTTCGGCAGCAGCAGGCCTGGGCGGCAGAGCGCATCCCCAAGGTGTGGCTGGCCTCCAGCTCCGATGCCGGCATGGAGTGGGACATCCACCCCAAGCGCAAGCGGCCCATCGGGGAGCGGCTGGCGCTCTTGGCCCTGGGCCACATCTACGGGCAGGCGCTCCTCTGCGATGCCCCGGAGTTGGAGGGCGCCGCCTGGGCAGATGGCACCCTCACCATCTCCTTCCAACACGGGGAGGGCCTGGTGCTGCAGACCCCGGAGGGAAAGCGGGCAACGGAGGGAACCGTGAACGCCCTCCTGGTGGACGGCCAGCCCGCCTCCGGGGAGATTGCAGGCCATCAGCTGCGGATCAAGTGCCCGGAAAAGCCCCGGCACATCGCCTTTGCCTGGACCGGGTACTACCAGGTGAACCTCTATAACGCCGCCGGCATCCCGGCCAAGCCCTTCGAGGCGGACTTCTGAGTAAAGAAATGCCGGGCGTGCAGCAACTGCACGCCCGGCATCAGGACGTTTTGGAAAGAAAGCGGAACCTGGCCTATCCGTACCGGCGGAGAATGTGGAGAGTAGAGCTGTAGTACGAGGGGCCAAAGAGGTTCAGGTGGTTCAGAAGGTGATAGAGGTTATACAGGTCTCGCCGGCCCCGGTATCCCTTGTCTATGGGGTTGGCCTCGTGATAGGCCAGGTAGAAGGCGGGGGAGAAGCCGCCGAAGAGCTCCGTCATGGCGAGGTCCGCCTCAAAGTGGCCCACATAGACGGCGGGGTCTATGATCCAGGCCCTCCCGTCCGGGCCGCACATGGCGTTGCCGCCCCACAGGTCCCCGTGGAGGAGAGCGGGAAACGCCGGCTCCGGGAGCAGGTCCTCCAGCCTGTCCAGAAGATGGTCCAGCTGTTTTCGGGTCTTGCCGTCCCAGTAGCCGGCGGCCAGCTCGATCTGTGGGAGCAGGCGGCAGTCCCGGAAGAAGGAGACCCAGCTGCCCCGGGGCGCGTTCTTCTGGGGCGTCCGGCCGATGAAGTTGTCCTGGGAGAAGCCGTACGGCAGGGCGGGGTCCGGGGAGACCAGACCTGTGGTGTCTGCCCGGTGCAGGGCGGCTAGGGCATGGCCAAACGCCTCCCAATACCGGGGGATCCGCCTGCCGGACTCCAGGTACTCCAGCAGCAGAAAGGCGCTGTCTGTGGTGGCCTCGATGCCGTACCCCAGGACCGCTGGGACCCCGATGGCGCCGGTGCCCCGGAGGGCCTCCAGTCCCGCCACCTCCGCCTCCAGCATGGGGGCACACCGGAGGGCGTTGCGCTTGAGAAAGACTGCGGCTCCGTTGGAGAGGGAGAGGCGATAGGCCTCGTTGATGTCTCCCCCGGAGAGGGGTGTTCGGCCAAGGACGGAGACGGGCTCGCCGAACCAGGCGGAGAGGGCCTCATTGAGGGAGTATGATTTCTGCATAGGGATACACCTCGCTGGAGAGAGTGGATTCGGTGGGGCGGGGCTATGCCGGGGCGAACTGCCGCATTGCTGGAAAGAAGGCCTGCAAAAAAGTGGCCTCTCAAGCCAAATTTCCCCTTGACGGACCCCGCCTTGATGTGATAGGATTCCGAACGATCCGTCAACCGAAGTTGACGCAGCCCGGCCGAAGCCGGCGGTTCCCGCGCAGCCCAAGCAATCGAATGCGATATCTGGAAGGTATCAGTTCCCCTCGGCGGGGGTGCTGGTGCCTTTTTGTGCTTTTTGGGGCCCGGGATTCGGCGGCGGTCCCACACTGCCGCACGTAGACAGGAGGACAAAGGCAATGAAACACACATCCAATCACACGGCGCGGAAGGTGACCTTCTCCGCCATGTTCCTGGCCATCGGCCTGGTGCTGCCCTTTCTCACGGGGCAGATCCCCCAGATCGGCGCCATGCTGAGCCCCATGCACATCCCCGTGCTGCTCTGCGGCTTTGCCTGCGGCGGCCCCTGGGGCATGGCGGTGGGCTTTATCCTGCCCCTGCTCCGGAACCTGCTCTTCGGCATGCCGCCCATGCCAGGGGCCATCAGCATGGCCTTTGAGATGGCGGCGTACGGGGCCTTCTCCGGGCTGTTCTATCAGATCCTGCCCCGGACCAAGTGGGCGATCTACGCCTCCCAGGTGGCGGCCATGGTGCTGGGCCGCCTGGTGTGGGGCTGTGCCCAGTTCGTGGTGCTGGGGATCAACGGCACCCAGTTCTCCCTGGCCATGTTCTGGGCCGGGGCGGTGGCCAACGCCATCCCCGGCATCATCCTGCACCTGGCGCTGGTGCCGGTGCTGGTGATGGCCATGGAGCGGGCGGGGCTCACCATCCGGGGGCCCATGCCGGAGCCGGTGGCCAAGAGGGCCGCCGTCTGAGAGACAACGTTATCCACCGCACTGGCGGGGCTGGATTTGGAAGATCCGGCCCCGCCTTTCAGCTCCGTGAAAGGAGACTATACGGCCTTCCCGGCTATGTGGCGGCTCTCGTAGTACCGGTATGTGGCGAAGGACACCAGCACGGTGAGGATGTCCGCCGCCAGCTGAGACCACACGATGCCGTACATCCCGAAGAGCTTATTGAGCAGGAACAGCATGGGGATGTTGAACACCAGCCAGCGGACGATCCCCAGAAAGAGGGCATATCCGCCCCTGCCGAAGCCGTTGAACAGGTGGACGTGGAAAAAGCTCAGGAACATCAGCGGGGTGGCCAGCACCCTTGCCCGCAGGAACCCGGTGCCCATGGTGACGGTCTCCACATCCCGGATGAAGATGCCCATGATCTGGGCGGCGAAGACCTCGTAGAGGACGATGCTCACCGCGGCGCAGAGAAGGCCCAGCCGCAGGGAGTACCGGCGGGTCTCGTTCATCCGGGGCAGGTTGCCGGCGGAGTAGTTGTATGCCACGATGGGGACCATGCCCTGGCAGATGCCGATGCCGATGTTCAGGGGGAGGCGCTCTGCCTTCAGCACAATGCCCACCGCCGCCAGGGCCACGTCCGTGTACCCGGACATGAGCTTGTCTATCACGATGTAGTCGAGGTCGAAGAGAAAGGTAACCACCGCGGAGGGGACGCCCACGGTGAAGATGGCCGCGAGGCTCTTGCGCTCGGGGAACAACTGGGGGGCGCTGAGCCGCAGCACCGGCTGGGAGCTGCGGAGGTGGAGCAGGGCGATGACAAAGTACCCGCAGGCGATGCAGTTGGAGAGGAATGTGGCGGCCCCGGCGCCGTAGATCTCGTGGCCCTCGGGGAACAGGACAAACATGAAGAGGGGGTCCAGTACGATGTTGATCACGCCGCCCAGGGTTATGCCGAAGCCGGCGATCCGGGACTCTCCCACGCTGCGGATGAGGTTGGACAGGGTGTTGGACAGCACCGTGGGGACGGCGCCGCATACGATGACAAAGAACGCGTAGCCCCGGGCATAGGCGAAGTTGCCCTCGCTGGCCCCCAGAAGGCGCATCAGGGGGTCCATGAAGAGCAGGGTGGCCAGGGAGAAAAACGCTGCCACCGCGATGCCCAGGTAGACGGAGAAGCTGTACACCTTCCGGGCCTCCTCCGGGCGGTCCTGGCCCAGCAAGCGGGAGATCAGCGCACCGCCGCCCACCCCCGCGAGGCCGGAGAGAGACAGCGTGATGTTGAACAGCGGCAGGATCAGGGAGGCCGCAGATACCATGATGGGGTTGTTGGTCTTCCCGATGAAGAAGGTGTCCGCCATGTTGTATATGAGGACAATGAGCTGGCTGATGATGGTGGGGATCGCCATGGTCCGGACCGCCTGGGGGACCGGCATCTCGGCGAAAATCTCGGTGTTGTGGATGCTGTGGGTTGCGGCCATGTGCAGGAGCTCCTTTCTGGCCTTTGGGGAGTGCGGGATTCTCTGGGCTCCATTATAGCCGTTTTTCCTGCCCTGGCAACAGGGAAAACGGAGAAAGTTTCCGGACGGCCGAACGCTGGAAAAACGGGGCGAGAGCGGGCGGCAACTGCAGGTTGTGTCGTGAAAAGGACAGTTTGTGCCGAAACCCTTCCCAAACGGCGGCGGGTGTGCTATCCTCCAGACGTGAGGCGAAATTTTCCAATCTTCTTCCAGCCCCACTGCCGCCAGGCGGCCTGACCGTGCTAAGACCGCGGGGGATGCCCGCGTGCCTTTTTCTCCTACTTTTCCAACGGCACAAGCCGGATCCGCAAGGATCCGGCTTGTGCCGTTGTGTGGCAAGGAAATGCGCGTTCGCATGGAGACGGGATGGACGGGCTGGGGGTAGATTTCTTCACAATTGGGTGGTATTGTGGAGATGCTGCACGAGCGGTTTTCGTGGAGAAGGGACGGAGGAATGAGACCATGGCGCAGAATATCTTGATCCTGGGCGCCAGCGGCACGGTTGGCAGGGCGGTGTTTCAGGTTTTATCCCGCGAGCCGGAGCTGCACCCCATTGGCACATACTGCTCTGCGGATCTGGGAGAGGATCCGTCCTATGTGCGGTTTTCCCTTGCGGCGCCAACGGAGATCAACGCCATCCTTGCTGCGGTGCAGCCGGCTGTCGTGGTTTCCTCGGGAGTTCAACCGCCAGCGGACTGCACACGAATATGCGGCGAACTATCTTGCGGCCCACGGCGGCAGGATGATCTACCTCTCCTCGGTGAATGTCTTTGACGACCTCCTGGACCGCCCCCACTATGAGGGGGATGCCCGGGCCGCCAAAAGCGCATACGGGCAGTTCAAAATCCGCTGTGAGGATCTGCTGCGGGATCGCCTGGGGGAGCGGGCCATCCTCGTCCGCACGCCCTTTGTCTGGGGAAGACAATCCCCCAGGTGGCGGGAGATCATGGCGGGGTGCGAGGACGGGCAGCTTGCCGTCTACACGCCCTTTTGGGGCAACCACGCCGCCGACCTGCAGATCGCCGAGACCATCCGGTGGATCATCCAAGAGGATCGGCGGGGGACCCTTCACATCGGAACCGCGGACGGCATCCGCTACTGGAACTTTGTGGGCCAGCTCATCGCCGCATCCGGCCGGAAGATGCCCCGCTTTGTGCCGCGGGAGGGGCCGGGGATCATGGCGGCCGTCTGCGGGAGAGAGGACATCCCCGCATCTCTCCGGTGGACCACCGGGAGACTGGTGCGGTATCTCTGCTGCGCGGAAGAGGACCCGGCTTTGCCCCGGTGATCGTAAACCGGTGCCGAATAAAGAACAGCCGGACCCGTGGGGATCCGGCTGTTGCCTTGCAGTGTGTTGGAGATCAGCCCTGGAAGGGGACAACGCCATCCACGGCGTCCTCCGGGCGGATGCGGACATCCCCGTTGTCTGTGTCCAGCAGCACATAGCGGTCCCAGCCCATGCCCAGCTCCTTCATATAGCTGAGCTGCCGGAGGCCGTGCCGGGACTCCATCCGCTCCACCAGGGCCGCGTGGTCCTCGTCCTTCAGGGCGTACACCAGGTCCACAGACGCCTGATCTGCCGCCAGGATGTCCGTGGAGGCCACGATGCCGATGTTGGGGGTTACCACCGGCTCCGCCTCCACGCCCTCGCAGTCGCAGGAGACGGACATGTTCCGCAGCACGTTCACGAAGACGATGTGCTTGCCGAAGTGGTCGATCACGGCCTTTGTGGACTCGGTCATACGCTCCATCAGCTCCTCCTCGCCGATGGACCAGAGGTCCTCCGAGCCCTGGGCGGTGTGGATCATGGCCTTGCCGATCCGCCCGTCTGCGCAGCCGATGCCCAGATTCTTGTTGCTGCCGCCGAAGCCGCCCTTGACGTGTCCCTTGAAGTGGGTGAGGGCCAGCATGGAGTCGTAGTTGAGGATGTGCTCGCCCATGCTCATCTCGGTGAACCACTTGCCGTCCTTCACCGGGAGCATCACCGTGCCGTCCTCGTCCATGATGTCCACCGGGCAGAAGGTCCATCCGTTTACCTCCAGCGTCTTGCGGTGGGCCTCGGTGGTGTACCGATCCCCCTCGTAGTATGTGTTGGTCTCCACGATGGTGGCGCCGGGCAGGCAGTCCTCCAGAAGGGCCTTCACCCAGGGGCGGGGGATGATGTTGGGGCCGTGGGGCTCGCCGGTGTGCAGCTTCACCGCCACCTTGCCGGTGAGGGGAAAGGCCACCTTGGAGAAGACCTTCTCCAGGCCTTTGGCGGAGAGATCCCGGGTGAAGTAGACCACAGACTCACAGCCGCGGCGGCGGTCATAGGGGACATAGCGGTTGCCGCCGGTGCCGGGTACCGGTTTGTTCAGATGCATGTGTGAAGACCTCCCAAGAATGTGTGGGCACAGAGCTCTATGCCTTTGCCCTATGATAGCAAAAACGGACGGCGTTGCAACGCAGAAATTGAAGCCAGATGGCGAAAATCAGCGGGGCGGAGCCAGAGCAGCCGGCCGGCAAAAAAGTGCGGTTTCTGGAAAACAGCCCTTTACAGACCTGCCTCTCCCTTGTATAATGTTGCACGAAGCTTTGGGCGAGATGCCCATCCAATACAAGAACATGGGAGGGATGGATGCATGGCAATCCCAAAGGCGATGCAGCCGAAGTACGATGAGATCGCGGCCCTGCTGATCCCGTACTGTGAGGAATATCTCAACGAGGAGTACAAGGCGCTGTGCCTTTACGCCCTGGAGAAGCTCTGCCGGAAGCGCCCCTCGCCGCTGCAGAGCGGAAGGGCCAGAACGTGGGCGGCCGGCATCATCTACGCCATCGCCAGCAACAACTTCGTTTTTGACCGCTCCCAGCCCATCCACTATACCGCGGAGGAGCTGGCCGCCCCCTTGGGCCTCTCCAAGAGCACCATGGCCAACAAGGGCTCTGAGATCAAGAAGATGCTGAAGATCGAGTACTTCAACGCGGAGTGGGTGCTGCCGTCCATGGCGGAGGACAACCCCATGCTGTGGATGGTCTCGGTGGGACCCGCCGGCCTTCCGGTGGATGCCAGATTCCTCCCCCTGCACATGCAGGTAGAGGCCCACAAAAAGGGGCTGATTCCCTATGTGCCCGCCCTCCGGGATCTGGAGGCGGCGGAGCAGAAGAGCCAGGAGGAAGACGGGGAATAGGGGCGGATGCCGGCCCTGAAGCTCCTGAACCGGAGAACTGCGGCCTGATCTGCCAGTTGTGTCGCCCCGGAGAAGGCAGTTTTGCCCACAATATGGGTACTTTGTCCAATTTAGAAAGCTGCGGATATTGTATGGTTCCGCAGGCTTCCAGCAATGAATTTCAACGGGAGGAGTGGAAATTCCTCCCGCTTTTTTGTGTAAAAAAACGTTTGAAAACACTGTACAAATGGGGCCATTTCAGGTATGATAGGCCGGCGAAGCGGAGGAATCCGGCCGGTATGGGATGGCCTCCAGACAGTGGAAAAGGAGTGATGCAGCCATGATTCTCGCACGCTGCAAGACGAATCATCTGACCAATCCGCTGGGTTTTGACCTGGGAAGACCGGTGTTCTCCTGGGTCTCGGAGCAGGCCAGAGGCCTCCGCCAGCAGGCGGCCCGGGTCCGGGTGGCAAGGGACCCCGGGATGCAGGACATCCTGGCGGACAGCGGCAGACGGGAGGATATCTCCTCTCTGGCCTACGCACCTATGCTCCCCTTGGCCCCCCGCACCCGGTACTGGTGGGACGTCACCGTGTGGGATGAGACCGGGGATACCGCCACCTCTGCGCCCAACTGGTTTGAGACCGGCAAGATGGGGGAGGCCTGGCAGGGCAGATGGATTCGCGCCCCCTTCGAAGGGCATCCGGAGCTGTTTCAAGACTTCAAGCTCCACAGCGCTGTGGCCTCCGCCCGGCTGTACATCTGCGGCCTGGGGCTCTATGAGGCCAGCCTCAACGGCACAAAAGTGGGGGAGGAGTACCTCACCCCGCACTGCACCAGCTATCAGCATAGAATCCAGGTTCAGACATACGATGTGACGGCCCTGCTGGGATCGGAAAACCGGCTCTCCGTGCTCCTGGGCCGGGGCTGGTACCACGGCCGCTTTGGCTTCGGGGACAAACAGGACAAGATCTACGGCCCCCACATGCAGCTCATCGCGGAGCTCCATGTCACTTACACGGACGGCAGCGAGACCGTGATCGCCACAGATGACACCTGGCACTGCCGGGTGAGCCCGGTGTGCACAAGCTCCATCTACGACGGCGAGACCTGGGATGCCCGCCTGGAGACCGCAGACCGGGAGGTGCTCCCGGTGGTGCCTGCAGACGCCCCGGCGGGAGACCTGGTGGATCGGCTCAGCCCGATGGTGACAAAGCAGCAGATGCGGAAGCCGGAGCTGCTGCACACCCCCGCCGGGGAGCTGGTGCTGGACTTCGGCCAGGTGGTGACCGGATGGGTGGAGTTCACCGCCAACGTACACGCCGGGCGGGAGATCCGCCTGGACTACGGCGAGCTCCTGCAGGACGACAACTTCTACAACGAGAATCTCCGCACCGCCGAGGCGGCGTACACCTACATCGCAGACGGCGCCCAGCACCGGGTGCGGCCCCACTTTACCTTCTACGGCTTCCGCTTTGTGCGGGTGACCGGCCTCACGGAGGAGGAGATCGCGGCGGCAGACTTCACCGCCTGGGCCGTCTACTCCGCCCTGGAGGAGACCGCCAGTATCCAGACCGGCAACCCCAAGGTGGACCGGCTGATCTTAAATGCCCTCTGGAGCCAGCGGGACAACTTCCTGGATGTACCCACAGACTGCCCCCAGCGGGACGAGCGGATGGGCTGGACGGGAGATGCCCAGATCTTCGCCTCCACCGCCTGCTTCCGGATGGACACCGCCGCCTTCTACCGCAAGTACCTCCGGGACATGTGGGCGGAGCAGCGGGACCTGAACGGCGCCGTGCCCTTTGTGGTGCCGGATGTGCTCCGGGCCCGGGACGAGGCCGCCGGCAGACAGCCGGGAGACCGAGGGGCCGCCGGGGGCTTCGGCGCCTGTGCCTGGGGAGACGCCGCCACCGTGATCCCCTGGACCCTCTATCAGTATTACGGGGACAGGTACCTCCTGGAGGAGACCTACCCCAACATGAAGGCCTGGACGGACTGGATCCGGGAACAGGACGAGACCCGCTGCGGCGCCAGACGGCTCTGGACCTGCGGCTTCCACTTCGGGGACTGGCTGGCCCTGGACAACCCGGACAAAGAGAGCCGGTTTGGCGGCACGGAAAACGCCTATGTGGCCACCGCCTACTATTACTGGTCTGCCTCCCTCACCGCCAAGGCCGCGGCCGCCCTGGGCAAGGCAGAGGACGCCAAGGCGTATGCCGACCTGGCACAGGAGATCAAGACCGCCTTCCAGCGGGAGTACTTCACCCCCACCGGACGGCTGGCCGTGCCCACCCAGACCGCCCACGCCCTGGCCATCGCCTTTGACCTGGTGCCGAAGGCGTACAAAGCCCGCACCGCGGCAGACCTGAAGGCCCGGCTGGACGCCAAGCAGATCCATCTGGACACCGGCTTTGTGGGCACCGGCGTGCTGGCAGACGCCCTCAGCCGCGTGGGGCTGGGAGACTATGCGGTTACCCTCCTCTTGAACGAGGACTTTCCAAGCTGGCTCTACGAGGTGAACATGGGGGCCACCACCATCTGGGAGCGGTGGAACTCCGTGCTCCCGGACGGCAAGGTGTCCGGCACCGGTATGAACTCCATGAACCACTACGCCTACGGCTGCATCGTGGGCTGGATCTTCCGCGCTCTCGCCGGCCTGCAGATGCCGGAGGACAGCTTCGGCTGGAAGAGAGCAGACATCTGCCCCCACACGGACCGCCGCTTCCCGGGGATCTCCGCCGTGTGGGACTCCCCGGCGGGAAGATACATCAGCAAATGGGCCTGGGAGGGAGACGGGGTCCGCTACGAGATCACCGTTCCCTTCGACTGCGAGGCCGCATTCACCCTGCCGGAGGGCCAGGAGATCACCGCCTGCAACGGCGCCCCCGCCCAGGGCGGCACCCTGCCGCTGCCCTGCGGCACCTGGAAGATCACCGCCAGGATCGGATGAGCCGGTCTCGGCATCTGAAATAACGCAATTTCCGCGTCCCCATTCTGGAAGGAGGAATCAAGGGATGGTCATCGTAATCAATCCCAACCGCTCCAAAGGCACCATTTCGCCCAACCTCTACGGGCACTTTTCCGAACACCTGGGCCGCTGCATCTACGGCGGCCTGTGGGTGGGGGAGGACTCCCCCATCCCCAACGAGAGGGGCCTGCGCAAAGACGTGGTCTCCGCCCTGAGGGAGATCCACATCCCGGTGCTCCGCTGGCCCGGCGGCTGCTTTGCAGACACATACCACTGGATGGACGGGGTGGGCCCTGTCTCCCAGCGGAAGACCATCGTAAACACCAACTGGGGCGGCGTCACGGAGGACAACCGCTTCGGCACCCATGAGTTTCTGGAGCTGTGCCGGCAGCTGGACTGCCAGCCCTATATCTCCGGCAACGTGGGCTCCGGCACCGTCTATGAGTTCTCCAACTGGGTGGAGTACTGCAACATGCCCGGCAAGTCCCCTATGGCGGACCTTCGCCGGGCCAACGGCCGGGAGGAGCCCTGGAACGTGAAGTACTGGGGCATCGGCAACGAGGCCTGGGGCTGCGGCGGCCTGATGCGCCCGGAGTTCTACTCCGATCTCTGCCGGCAGTATGCCACCTACCTCCGCAACTACAGCGAGGACCACCACATCTACAAGATCGCCTCCGGCGCCAATGTGGACGACTACAACTGGACGGAGACCGTGGCAGAGCGGGCCGGCTTTGCGGTGGACGCCCTGTCCCTCCACTATTATACCCTGCCCCATCCCGAGACCTGGCACCACAAGGGGCCGGCCCTGGGATTCACCCGGGAGGAGTACTACAGCGTCCTCTTCCAGACCCTGCGGATGGACGAGCTGATCGCCGAGCACACCCGCCGGCTCCGCAAGCACGACAAGAAGCACCGCCTGGGCCTGGTGGTGGACGAGTGGGGCACCTGGTACGATGTGGAGCCGGGCACCAATCCGGGCTTCCTGTACCAGCAGAACACCATGCGGGACGCCCTGGTGGCGGGCATCAACCTCAACATCTTCAACAACCACGCAGACAGCGTGGTGATGGCCAACATCGCCCAGACGGTGAACGTGCTCCAGGCCATGGTGCTCACCGAGGGCCCGGCCATGGTCCTCACCCCCAGCTACCACGTCTTCAAGATGTACCGGGAGCACCAGGGGGCCCGACAGCTGGAGACATATGCCGCCGCCAGCATGCTCACCTGCGGGGAATGCCAGGTGCCCAACGTCCACGTCTCCGCCAGCGAGGCCGAGGACGGCACGGTGCTGCTCACGGCGGTGAACCTCTCCGAGGAGAGGGCGGAGTCTGCAGAGGTGATCCTGCCCGGGCTGCGGGCGGACGCCCAACTGGAGGGCACCGTGCTCGCCGGAGACCCCTGGGCCCACAACACCTTTGCCGCCCCGGAGACGGTGCAGCCGAAGCGGCTGGAGGGCCTGCAGGCGGGAGACGGCCGCTTTACCGTGACCCTGCCGGCCTGCTCCGTGTCCGCCATCCGCATCGGGAGAGACTGATGGCCGTCTCGGACAACGTGTGTAAGAAGTGCCTCCTCCGGGAGATGGCGGAGGCCGTAGACCTGGCGGCGGCGGTGCGGGAGTACCGGGAGCGGCTGCCGGACGGGATCCGCACCCCGGAGGAGCCCTATGAGGCCCGCCTTACCCGGTGCAAGGCGTGCACGGAGCTCAGCAGCGCCACCTGCATGCAGTGCGGCTGCTACGTGGAGATCCGGGCCGCCCGGGTGGACGTGGACTGCCCCATGGGGTACTGGCCGGAGCTCCAGAATACCTGAGAACAGCGCCGGGCCGCCGGCGGGAAAGGGAAGTGGCTGATATGATTCGTCACATCGTGATGTGGAAGTTCCGCCCGGGGACGGAGGCGGAGCAGGAGCAGTTTCTCGCCGGACTGGCCGGCCTCTACGGCGTGATTCCCCAGATCAAGGCCCAGGAGATCCGCCGGGACAGCGCCGGCGGGGAGAACTGGAGCGCCGTGCTGATCTCCGATTTCAACAGCCTGGAGGATCTGAAGGCCTATAAGAAGGATCCCCGGCATGTGGCGGTGTCCGCCCTCTGCAAGAGCATCCGGGAGAGCCGGGCTGCGGTGGACTACCAGATCTGAGGGCTGAAAACCCATTCACACGGCATCGCCCGGGCACAACCTGTGCCCGGGCGATGGCTTCCCTGGGGAAATGTACCAAAGCAGAAAATGGAGGATAAGTCTTGTCTTGTGGAAAGGTAGGTCTTCCATTTTGGGTGAAGATGTGGTAAGATCGGTAAGCTGGATTGCTGCGCCACGAGATCTGGGGCGCAGATGAGAACCCGGCACATGCAAATGATATCATCCGCCGCCCCTGTGGCATGGCGGTTCAATATAGGAGGAATCGACTCTATGGATATGGACAAGACCGGTGCAGTGACCCTGGAATCCGCCGCAGATGCAGCCCCGGAGGGGACCCCGGAGGCGGCAAAAGTACAGCCCACCCCGGACTTCGTGATCCAGCGTCTGGCGGACGAGCTGGGCCAGAGCAAGCAGCATGTGGCCAACGTGATCACGCTGCTGGACGAGGGCAACACCGTGCCCTTCATCGCCCGGTACCGCAAAGAGATGCACGGGGCCATGGACGACCAGCTGATCCGGCAGCTGGCAGACCGGCTCCAGTATCTCCGCAACCTGCTGGCCCGGAAAGAGGAAGTGAAGAACTCCATCAACAACCAGGGCAAACTCACCGATGAGCTGGCCGCCGCCATCGACAAGGCGGAGACCCTGGCGGAGGTGGAGGACCTGTACCGGCCCTATAAGCAGAAGCGCCGCACCCGCGCCACTGTCGCCCGGGAGAAGGGCCTGGAGCCCCTGGCGGAGGCCCTCTTTGCCCAGGGCGAGCCCACCGGCACCCCGGAGGAGCTGGCAGAGCCCTATGTGGACGCCGAGAAGGGCGTGGAGACCGTGAAGAACGCCCTCCAGGGGGCCTCGGACATCATCGCCGAGAACATCTCGGACGACGCCGAGATCCGCAAGCGCCTGCGCTTGATGTGGCAGAAGTGGGCGGAGTTCCACTCTGAGGCCGCCGCCAAGGAGCCGGAGGACAGCGTATACCGCAACTACTACGACTTCAGCTCCCCCGTAGGCCGGGTGCAGGGCCACCAGGTGCTGGCCGTGAACCGGGGCGAACGGGAGGAGATCCTGAAGGCCGGTGTGTCCATGGACCGGGACAAGATCATGGTGATCTTCCACAAGATTTTGCTGCCCAACCGGGCCTATCCGGACTTTGTCCAGGCCGCCGGCGAGGATGCCTACGACCGTCTCATCGCCCCCTCTCTGGAGCGGGAGGTGCGCTCCAACCTCACCGATATGGCCAACGAGGGCGCCATTGGCCAGTTTGCCCTGAACTTGAAGCCGCTGCTGATGCAGCCGCCGGTGAAGGGCTTTGTAACCATGGGGCTGGACCCGGGATACCGCATGGGCTGCAAGGTGGCAGTGGTAGACCCCACCGGCAAGGTGCTGGACACCACCGTGGTGTATCCCACCCACGGCGAGCGGGGCAAGGAAGAGGCCATCGTGAAGCTCACCGCCCTGATCAAGAGGCACAAGGTGGTGCACATCGCCATCGGCAACGGCACCGCCAGCCGGGAGACCGAGCAGATGACTGTGGAGATGCTCCGCCGCATCGGCGGGGGCGTGAGCTACGCCATCGTCTCCGAGGCCGGCGCCTCCGTGTACTCCGCCTCCAAGCTGGCGGCAGAGGAGTTCCCGGAGTACGATGTAAACCTCCGCTCCGCCGTCTCTATCGCGAGACGGCTGCAGGACCCCTTGGCGGAGCTGGTGAAGATCGACCCCAAGGCCATCGGCGTGGGCCAGTATCAGCACGACATGCCCCAGGCCCGCCTGGGCGAGGCCCTGGACGGGGTGGTGGAGGACTGCGTGAACGCCGTGGGCGTGGACGTGAACACCGCCTCCGCCCCGCTGCTCACCCGAGTGGCCGGTCTCAACGGCACCACCGCCAAAAATATCGTGAAATTCCGGGAGGAGAACGGCCCGTTCAGCTCCCGCAAGCAGCTTCTCAAGGTGCCTAAGCTTGGGCCCAAGGCCTTTGAGCAGTGCGCCGGCTTCCTGCGGGTGCCGGAGAGCAACTCCCCTCTGGACAACACCGCCGTCCACCCGGAGAGCTATCCCGCCGCGGAGAAGCTGATCACCCTGGCCGGCCACACCGCCGCCGATGTGAAGGCGGGCAAGATGGGAGACCTGCGGAAGTTTGTGGAGCGCTACGGCCAGGAGAAGGCCGCCGCGGACTGCGGTGTAGGCGTGCCCACGCTGCTGGACGTCTGCGATGAGCTCATGAAGCCCGGCCGGGATCCCCGGGACGAGCTGCCCGCCCCCGTGCTCCGGACAGACGTCATGGAGATGAAAGACCTGAAGCCCGGCATGGAGTTGAAGGGCACCGTGCGGAACGTCATCGACTTCGGCGCCTTCGTGGACATCGGCGTCCACCAGGACGGCCTGGTCCATGTGAGCCAGATCACCAACAAGTTCATCAAGCACCCCTCTGAGGTGCTGTCTGTTGGGGACATCGTCACCGTGTGGGTGCTGGAGGTGGATGAGAAGCGCAACCGCATCTCCCTCACCATGCGCAAGGACAAGCTGGACGCCAACGGCATGCCCAAGAAAGAGGAGCCCCGGGGCGGCAACCGGCGGCCGGCGGGGAAGAACGCCGGCGCCCGCCGCTGATCGGACGAGAGTATGGCGGGAAAGCTGATCCTGGTGCCCACCCCCATCGGCAACCTGGGGGACATCTCCCCCCGGGCGGCGGAGACCCTGGCCGCGGCGGACTTTATCGCCGCGGAGGACACCCGGGTGACCGGCAAGCTCCTGAACCACCTGGGGATCCGCAAGTCCATGGTGATCTACCACCGGCATAACGCGGACACCGCCGGCCCGGCGGTGCTCCGCAGGCTGGAGGCGGGGGAGACCTGCGCCCTTGTGACCGATGCCGGCACCCCGGCCATCTCCGACCCCGGGGAGGACCTGGTGGCCCTCTGCGCCGCCGCCGGCATCCCGGTGGAGTCCATCCCGGGGCCCTGTGCCCTCACCGTGGCACTCTCCGTGTCCGGCCTTCCCACCGCCCGCTTTGTGTTTGAGGGCTTTCTCCCCACCAACAAGAAAAACCGCCGGAGCCGGCTGGCGGCTCTGGCGGCGGAGGAGCGGACCATCGTCCTCTATGAGGCGCCCCACAAGCTGCAGGACACCTTGGAGGATCTCAAGGAGACCATGGGGGCGGACCGGCGCATCGCGGTGTGCCGGGAGCTGTCTAAACTCCACGAAGAGGTGTGGAGGGGCACATTGGATGGGGCGAGCAGACAGTGGCCGGAGCCCCGGGGAGAGTATGTGCTGGTGTTGGACGGCAAGGCGCCGGAGGAGGCGGAGCCGGATGAAGACGGGGCCATGGAGCGGCTCCGGCAGCTGCGGGAGGAGGGGCACTCCCTGAAAGAGGCCTCCGCCATGGCCGCAGAGCAGTTCGGGCTACGCAAGAGAGACCTGTACCAGCGGGCCCTGGAGGAGCTGTGAAATAAAATTTCACGGCAGGTAGTTAGCCGAAGGCAATTCGAGGGAAATACGGAGGGTATAAAATAGGGAGTTCATGCCAACTGCCGCCATACGCTTCGGTATCGTGAGACATCAGGTGATAAAAGGCCAAAAAGCGCCGCCGGTATGTGAAACACCGGCGGCGCTTCGTTCCGATGGCGTACCCCCATGCGGGGATGGGGGGCCGTGATCAGGCCGCCTCGGGGGCGGCGCTGCGACTTAGGATTGCGCAATGGCAGTACGGCAGGCTGCGCAGATGTTCTTGCCGTGGAAGTTGATTACATCGTCCGCGTTGCCGCAGAAGATGCAGGCGGGGAGATACTTGGTGAGCACGATGTTGGCACCGTCAACGTAGATCTCAAGGGGATCCCGCTCAGCGATGTCCAGAGTCCGGCGCAACTCGATGGGGAGTACGATCCGGCCCAGTTCGTCCACCTTCCGCACGATACCGGTTGCTTTCATGATTCCTTCTCCTTCCTTGTCCAGTCATGCCATCATTTTCAAGGACGTGCTCATTATAACACTTGGTATAGGAAAGTCAAGCGCCATTTTGCGGATTTTAGCCCAATTTCCAAAAAAATGTCGGAAATGATAGGTTTATTTTACAATCTGTTGGATTTCCCCCAGATCGCACCCACATTTTCCCCATAATTTACAGCCCTTCGATTTCAATTCTCCATTTTATAACATTTAATGGCATGGGTTGGAAGGAGGGATCGCCTGAGATCCCGTGCAAACTGAAGCCAGCTGGCGGTTTCCTTTGGATTTTTTTGCATTTCTGCGAGATCCGAGCGGGCCGCAGCTGTCCCAAAAATGCGGCACCTCCGGCGGCCGGACCATGCATTCTTGGCCGATCCTCCGCATAAAATGGACAATCCGTCAAGTGGGAGGGCTGCCGCGTGGCCATGAGTGTGATCTGGATCGGGATGGTGGGGCTGGCAATATTCTGCGGCCTGGCAACGGGGCGCGGTCCGGATGTGGCCAAAGCCGCCCTGGACGGGGCCTCCGCCGGGGTGGAGCTCACCCTCAGCCTCATGGGGGTGATGTGCCTCTGGACCGGGGTGATGGAAGTGATGCGAAGAAGCGGCATCGCCGAGGGACTGTCCCGGCTCCTCCGGCCGCTGCTCTGCCGGCTGTACCCGGACTACGCGGACGACCAGCCGGTGATGGACGCCGTGAGCGCCAATTTCTCCGCGAATCTCCTGGGACTCGGGAATGCCTCCACGCCCCTGGGCCTGGAGGCCGCCCGCAGGATGGCCGTGGGAAAGGACGGCATCGCCACAGACGGGCTCTGCATGCTTGTGGTGACCAACACCGCCTCCATCCAGCTGATCCCCGCCACGGTGGCCGGGATCCGCTCCGCCGCCGGCTGCACCTCTCCCTTCGACATCCTGCCCGCCGTGTGGGTGGCCTCACTGCTCTCCGTCACGGTGGGGATTACTGCGGCGAAATGCATGTCCCGCCTCTGGAGGTGACCCGTGGACCTCGTTCTCACCATGCTGGTGCCCTTTCTCATGCTGGGCACCGCTCTCTGGGGCGCTATCCGGAAGGTGGACATCTGGTCTGCCCTCACAGATGGGGCTATGTCCGGGATGCAGTCCGCTTTTCGGATCCTGCCGCCTCTGGTGGGCCTTCTCACTGCCGTGTCCATGCTCCGGGCCTCCGGGGCCATGGAGCTGCTGGGCAGCCTTCTGGCGCCGGTGCTCACCGCCCTGGGCATCCCGCCGGAGACGGCGCCGCTGCTGGTGGTGCGGCCGGTGTCCGGCTCCGCCGCCCTGGGGGTGGGGGCAGACATCATCCGCGCCTACGGTCCGGACTCCCTAGTGGGCCGCACCGCCGCGGTGATGCTGGGCTCCACCGAGACCACCTTCTACACCGTGGCGGTGTACTTCGGGGCCGCCGGGATCCGAAAGAGCCGCTATGCGGTGCCGGCGGCGCTGCTGGCGGATCTTGCGGGGTTCTGCGCCGCGGCCTGGGCGGTGCGGCTGTTCTTCCCAGGCTGAGGTGCAACCGCGAGGGCACTGATGTTGCGGGGAATAGACGGTGGCAATCCGGCCCATTGCATGGTATAATCCGCAATCGAGGCAAACCCAAAGACAACGACAGAGGGAGAGATGTCCTATGCTGCAGGAACCCATACGTATCAACCATCTCACACTGCGCAATCGGATCGTGATGCCGCCCATGGCCACGGGAAAGGCGGACCGCGGCGCCCCGCCGGAGAAGCTGGTGGCGTACTACGCCGCCCGGGCAGGGGCCACCGGCCTCATCATCGCAGAGCACGCGTACGTGTCCCCGGAGGGCATGGCCCACGGGAATCAGCTGTCCATGGCGGAGGACAGCCTGATCCCGGCCTATCGGCGGCTCACAGACGCGGTCCACGCCAAGGGGGCCGCTGTATTCGCCCAGATCAGCCATGCCGGGGCCCTGGCGCAGGACACCGGGACAGCGCCTATCAGCCCCAGCGGCATCTCTGTCTGGGCCCGGGTGACGGAGACCCTTGCCATGTCTGAGGCGGATATCGCCCGGGTAAGGGACTGCTTTGTCTCCGCCGCCCTCCGGGCCAAGGCGGCCGCCTTTGACGGCGTGGAGATCCACGGCGCCCACGGGTATCTTTTGAACCAGTTCTATTCGCCCCTCACGAACCATCGGACGGGTGCCTACAACGGCAGCACGCTGGAAGGGCGTACAAAGCTGCACGTGGAGATCCTGCAGGCGGTCCGGGCGGCGGTGGGGGAGGACTATCCTATCGCCATCCGCTTCGGCGCCGCAGACTACAAGCCCGGCGGCAGCGCCATCGGGGAGATCCCCGCGGCCTGCCGGATCTTTGAAAAGGCCGGGGCGGATCTTCTGGACATCTCCGGGGGACTCTGCAGCTACACGATTCCCGGCGTCTCTACCCCGGGCTGGTTCTCTGAGCTCACCCTTCCCGCCAAAAGCGCCGTCTCCATCCCGGTGCTCCTCACCGGCGGGATTGCCACGGGGGCCCAGGCGGAGCAGCTGCTGCAGGAGGGCGCCGCAGACCTCATCGGGGTGGGGCGGGCCATGCTGAAGGAGCCGGACTGGGCCGTCCAAGCCCTACGGGGATGAGTGCGGAAGGGCGCCTGCTGGTGGTGGACGGCAGCAATCTGCTGTTCCAGATGTTCTTCGGCATGCCGGCCCGGATCATAAACAGGGACGGCAAGGCGATCCAGGGGGTTCTGGGGTTTGTGGGGGCGCTTCGGAAGATCCTCTGCAAGACCTCTCCCACCCATGCGGCCGTCCTCTTTGACGGCCCTCACCAGAACCCCCGCACCCAGGTGAACCCGGCGTACAAGGCCAACCGCCCGGACTACAGTGCCCTCCCGGAGGACCAGAATCCCTTTTCCCAGCTGCCGGATGTCTGCGCCGCCCTGGACTATCTCCAGATCCCCTACGCGGAGACGGAGAGCTGCGAGACGGACGACTGGGTGGCCGGCTATGCCCTCACCTACGGCGGGGAGATGGATATCGTGATCTCCTCCATGGACAGCGACTTCTTCCAGCTGATCTCAGACCGGGTGTCTGTGCTCCGGTATCTGGGAGAGCACTCGGTGCTCTGTACGCCGGCGTACCTCCGGGACAAGTTCGGCATCGCCCCCGCCCAGTATGCGGATTTCAAATCCCTGGTGGGGGACACGGCAGACAACATCAAGGGGGCAGAGCGGGTGGGCCCCAAGACGGCGGCCCAGCTGCTGCACCAGTTCGGCTCTCTGGAGAACCTCCTGGATCATGCCGAGGAGATCGGAAAGCCGGCAGTCCGGACGTCCATCCTCCGGGATGTGGCGCGGCTCCGCCAGAACTACCAGATCATCCGGCTGGACCATACGGATTCGCTGCCCTTCTCCCTGGAGCAGCTGGCCTATTCCTCTGGGGACTGGAAGACGGTGGACGTGCTGCAGGGAATTGGCCTGTATTGAGGGACAGGCTGTCTGAGCCATAGCAAGCAAGAGATGGGAGGAGAGCCCGATGGTATTGGAAGAGAAGAAGATCCCATTGAGAGACGGCCGGACCGCGGTGCTGAGAAGCCCCTCGGTGGAGGACGCAGAAAAGCTGCTGCGGTTTATCCGGAAGGCCAGCGGAGAGACGGAGTATCTCCTGCGGTATCCAGAGGAGTGGGATATCCCCGTGGAACAGGAGACGGAATGGGTGGAGCGGATGCGCAGTGCGCCAAGTGACATGGTAATCACCTGCTACGTGGACGGCACAGTGGTGGGAAACTGCCAGATCAGCTGCCAGACTGGGATCAAGGCCTCCCACCGGGCCTCCATTGCCATCGCAGTCCTCCGGGCATACTGGGGTCTGGGGGTCGGCTCTGCCATGATGGAGGCCCTGGTGGACACTGCCCGGAGCTGGGGCAAGGAGATCCTGGAGCTGGAGTACATTGATGGCAACCACCGCGCCCGGCACCTCTATGAGAAGTTCGGCTTTCGGGAGATCTCCCGGAGGCCCAACGTCTTCAAATGCCGGGACGGCAGCTATCAGAACGTGGTATACATGCAGAAGTACCTGTAGGGGAGCGGGGCACGGAGGCCCTTGTCCCAGAAGCGGGAAAAGGCGGCAGCGGCACGCCCTTGCGTGCCGCTGCCGTCTTTTGGCTCACTGCTTCTTGGACTTCTTCGGCTCCTGCTTTGCCTGGCAGAGTCCCAGGAGCTTCTCCCCGTTGCGATGGGTGATCTTCTCCTTCTGCGCCTCCGGCAGGTCCAGAGCCTCCATCCACTGGGCCACGTTGGGCAGGGGGCTCTGCAGCCGATAGGGGTAGTCCACGCTCCAGAGAATCCGGTCCTCGCCGAAGAGCTCCAGGCAGTTGCGAAAGGCCAGACTCATGCCGCCCTCGGAGAACATGCCGCTGGGCATCACGTACACATGCTCTTTGCAGTACTGGGAGATGTCCCGGGTGAGGCCGGTCTTCTCTGGGGGCAGGGTGCGGAACACCATGTCCAGCCGCTCGAAGTAGTACGGGAGCATCTCGCCCCAGTGGCCCACGATGAGCTGCAGCCCGGGATAGCGGTCCAGGTTGCCGGAGAGGATCTGCCGGAGTACCGCCACGCCGGCCTCATAGTGCCAGCCCATGCCCGGGCCGGACAGCACCTGAGACACCATGGGGTGGAGGGACTCGCCGCTGTAGTACGCCATGCGCACCTGGGACACCACGGGGGAGGGGTGGAACAGGACCGGCACACCCAATTCAGCTGCCTTTTGGAAGACCGGGCGGAAGCGGATCTCGTCCGGGAACTCGCCGCCGCCCAAGGTGGCCTTGAGAGCGGCGCCCCGGAAGTGCAGGTCTTTCACGCAGCGCTCCAGCTCCTGTACCGCCGCCTCCGGCCGGTCCAGAGGCAGGGTGGCGAAGCCCTCCAGACGGCCGGGGTACCTGGCCATGGCATCGGCGAGGCTGTCGTTAGCGCGGCGGCAGAGGTCCACTGCGGCCCCGCCTCTGCGCTCTCCCGGGCTGCCGTCTCCGTAGCTCAATACCTGGACGTCTACGCCCTGTTCGTCCATCCAGTGGATGCGCTCCTTGTCCAGGCGCGTGGCTTTCGGGGCGTCCGGGGAGACCTCCGGACAGGTGTAGTGCTCTTCAAAGGTGATGATCTTGTATTTGCCCATAGCACATGTTCCTCCTGTGCGCCCGCTCACGGGTGCGCACGCGATATCTCTCTCAGCGGACCGCCGTCCGCTCCAGTTTGCGGATCAGTTTGGTGAGCACCACTACTGCCGCCACCGCCAGCACCGCCTCTGCGGTGAGCTGGGCGTAGGCCAGGCCGTACAGCGGGAAGAGGGTGTTCAGCAGGAAGAGGGCCGGGATCTCCAGCACGATCTTCCGGAGAATGGCGAAGAGCAGGGCGTTTCTGCCGAGGCCGCAGGACTGGAATACCCCAACGCCCAAAAAGTCCACGCACAGCAGCGGCATGGCGAGGCACAGCCCCCGGAGGAAGCTGGTGCAATAGCCCGCCACCACTTCGTTCTTCATGAAAAGGGCGGAGAGGCCTCCTGCCCCCACGTAGTACCCCACGGCCATGATGGAGGTGAAGCCGAGCATGGCGCCGCCGGCGAAGAGAATGGCGGACTTCATGCGCTTCACGTTGCCGGAGGCGTAGTTGTATCCCACGAGAGGCATGATGCCCTGGGAGAACCCCAGCGCGATCTGGGCGGGGACCATGTTGATCTTCTGGGCGATGCCCATGGCCGCCACCGCGTCCGGGCCGAAGCCGGCGGTGAAGTTGTTGAGGACGGTCATGCCGGTGACGTTCAGCAGGTTCTGGATGGAGGCCGGGATGCCCACGCCGCAGATCCCCAGCACGATCTCCTTCTTGGGCCTGATGTATGCCGGGCTCACCGAGACGAAGGTCTTGCCCCGCCGGACGAAGAGCAGCACGGCGAAGTAGCAGCAGGCCACGGTGTTGGAGAGAAATGTTGCGAGGCCTGCGCCGGCGGCACCCATGTTGAGGCCCCAGGGCAGGATAAAGAGGGGGTCCAGGATCATGTTCAGAAGACAGCCGCTCATGGTGCCGATGCTGGCGTGGAGGGAGGACCCCTCTGCCCGGACCAGGTATGCCAATACCACGTTCAGGATGGACGGCACGGCGCCCCAGGACACGGTCCACATCATGTACGCCGCGGTGGCCTCCCGGGTGGAGTCGTCCGCGCCTAAGATCTGGAGAAACGGCCCCTGGAACACGGTAACCGCCAGGGAGAACACCACGGCGGAGAGCAGGGCACACCAGAACCCAAAGGCGGAACTGCGGCGCACGGTCTCATAGTCTCGGCGGCCCAGGGCGCGGCTCATCATGCTGGAGGCGCCCACGCCGAACAGGTTGTTGATGGCGTTGAAGGCCAGCAGCACCGGCGCCGCCAGGGTGACGGCGGAGTTTTGAATGGGATTTTCCAGCATGGAGACGAAGTACGTGTCTGCCAGGCTGTACAGCACCATCACCAGGGAACTGGCCACGGTGGGCATGGCCAGGGTGAGGACGGCGCGGGAGATGGGCAGCACTTCAAAGAGCTGTACCTTCTGCTCCTCCGCGCCGCGTGTCTTCTCTGCGGGCATGAAAACAATCCTTTCCGCCTCGCTTGACGGCGGGGCCGTTTTCCGCTATTCTACACTCATAGGGAGGGACCTGCAAGCCCGAATTTCTTGTGAGATCCTGCGGGAGATTCTACTGCAGCTTGTCGCTGACAATGCTTTGCCTTGTGGAGTCCGAATATACATTCAACATTAATGTGCACATGGAAAACGCCATCCAGTTTGTCAATGGCTCCTTTTTGGAAGAGGGCACTACTGAAATCAGAGACAGTATCTGCATGGCAATCTATGCACAGGAAAATAACCAGAGTATGGAAGAAGCTCTGAAAGACTGGTTCAAAGATCCGTATGATCCGGCGTTTCGCAGGGGCTTTCTGATGCATTATTCAATTTGAAAGGGGGCATGTGACTTGCCGTCCTACTATGACTACACGGTACCTGTGCCAGCGGTGAAGAATATTAGCAGGAAGAAAATCAATGGATCTGTGTACATCTACTATACCTATGCCAGGGAAATGTCTGTAAACGGCAACCTGACGCCTAAGAATCACTCGATAGGGAAGCTGAAACCGGACACAGATCCGCCGGAGATGTATCCCAATATAAACTATTATGAGCATTTTGATAAAAATGGCCCTGCCGCAGATGCGACAAAGGCTACAGGAGAAAAAGCAAATTTCGACCATGGACGCACTTCAGAGGCGCCGGAGATCCTATCCGCCGGATCAGGCCTAACAAAAGCTGAAATTGAGGCCAGAATGAATAGACTCATTACCGGTCTAACCCTAATCAGGGATTCTTATAGGGATCTTGCGCAGGAAATGCTAGACTCCGGCGTAGATATTGCCGAATTGGAAAAACAGATTTCGTCTTTTTTTGAGTCGGGGTGGATTCTCTCTGCGGAATGAGTTGTACTGATACAGATACAGAATTCAGATGGAGAAGGAAATGACATGTATACCATTAAAGTCATCCTGCGCGTGCTCTTTTACGCTATCATCAGCTTTCTTGGCGTTGTAGCTGTTCATACCGGGTGTACCAAGGCGAAATCGGAGACAAAGATGTTTCCTTCCGTGCTTGACGTGCCAGGGGGCGTGATGCTTTTGGCTGCGCTGGGATGCTGCATCGCCGGGCTGCGAATTGATGCTGTGTTCGCCGCACTGGGCTGTGTGTGCTTCTTCGCGCTGGGGACCTTCAATGATAAATCGGACATCGACCTCTACCGGCAGGGATGTATCATCAGACTGATCATTTACCTGGTGATCGTTGTTGTGTTTGCCCTCCTGTGAGGAGATGAGACATTACGCCGCAGCATGATTGGGATTGTGCTGGGTAAGATCCGCTCTAACGGGAGAGCGAATGCTGTTAGGGAGAGGAGAGTTTTGCTATGAACACTTTGGAAGCCATTACCACCCGCCGCAGTGTCCGGCGCTTTGCAGACCAGCCGGTGGAACGGGAGCAGATCGAGGCCATCGTCTCCGCCGCCTCCTATGCCCCCACCTGGAAGAACACCCAGACCGCCCGGTATGTGGCCGTCACGGACCCGGACGCCAGGGAGAAGATCGCCGCGGAGATGCTGCCGTCCTTCAATGCCGCCATCGTCCGCTCCGCCCCGGTGCTCATCGCCATGGTGACACAGACCGGCCGCAGCGGCTATGAGCGGGACGGCTCCTTCACCACCAAGAAGGAGGACCGCTGGCAGTATTTTGACGCCGGTATTGCCTGCCAGACCTTCTGTCTCGCCGCCCACGAGATGGGCCTCGGTACCGTGATCATGGGCATCTATGACGAGGACAAGCTGGCCGCCTTCCTGGGCCTCGGCGAGGACCAGGTGCTCACCGCCCTCATCGCCCTGGGCTATCCAGACGAGACCCCGGTGTGCCCCAAGCGGAAGGGCGTCTCCGATCTGCTGCGGTACCTCTGAGCGCTTTGCCGCGTTGCCGGGTGGGGACCAAAAAGTTAATCGCTTAACCTTTTCGGCGCGGAGGGCAGACCTCCGCGCCGTTTCCCGTCTCTGAGCAGCTCGGCGGGGCCTGTGAAGAAACTGTAAATTCTGCCTTCCCCCCCTTGACAGTCCAGGTCTAATGCATTAGAATTGTACAGGACTAACACATTAGACCTAGGAGGGATTCC
This sequence comes from uncultured Oscillospiraceae bacterium, assembly GCA_947629915.1. GTDB lineage: Bacteria > Bacillota > Clostridia > Oscillospirales > Oscillospiraceae > Enterenecus. The sequence goes on from CANRFN010000002.1 coordinate 43,125, forward strand.
CGTGGACTTGCCAAAGATCTTTGAGAGCGAATACCGGTTCTGCCTGATCCTGTGGGAGCACGAGCCCATCCGCAGCATGGAGCTGGCCAAACTGGCCAAGGAGCAGCTGGGCTGGTCCAAGACCACCACCTTCACCGTGATCAAGCGGCTCTGCCAGCGCGGCGTTCTGAAAAGCGAGGACGCCGTGGTCTCCTCTCTCATCTCCAAAGAGGACGCCCAGTGCAGTGAGCTGGATGAGCTCATGAAAAAGCGGTTTGAGGACTCCATGCCCGCCTTCCTCACCGCCTTTGCCCGGCAGCAGAACCTCTCGGACGGGGAGATCGAGGAGATCCGCAAGATCATCGAGGGGAGGTCTGCGCTGTGAGTGAGATCTTTCAGACCGTGCTCCGCATGAGCATTTCTGCAGGTGTCCTGGCCCTGGCCATTGCGGCGGTGCGGCTGCTCTTCCGGAGGCTGCCCCGGCGGTTCATCTGCTGCCTCTGGGCCCTGGTGGCCATCCGGCTGTTGGTGCCCTTCTCCATTCAGAGCCCCATGAGCCTGCAGCCCCAGCGGGAGGGCATCGCCCTGTCTCTGCCTTCCGGGGAGGCTGTGCCCGGCGGGGCAGGGGAGACGGTGCTGCTGAAAGCGGGAGGTGCGGAAGAGACGGCAAAAATGGACGCACAGCCATCGCTTGATCTGCCGGAGACGCCGGCCAATCCCGCCCTGCTGCCCGTCCAGGAGGTGCTCCCCTGGATCTGGCTTGCCGGCATGGTATTGCTGTTGGCCTGCTCCTTCCTCCGGTGGATTCGGATGAGACAGCAGCTGGCCACCGCCACCCTCCGGGAGAGGGGCATCAAGGAGAGCGAGTACGTGGCGTCCCCCTTTGTGCTGGGCGTTTTCAAGCCGGTGATCTACCTGCCGTACCGCATGGAGGATCGAGACCGCGCCCCGGTGATCGCCCATGAGCGGGCCCACATCCGCCGGGGCGATCCCCTCTGGAAGCTCGTGGGCTTTCTGCTCCTCGCGGTCCACTGGTTCAACCCGGCTCTCTGGCTGGCATATGTCCTGCTGTGCCGGGACATCGAGAGCGCCTGCGATGAGGCGGTGATCTGCCGGGAAGATCTGGCGGGCAGACAGGCCTATTGCCAGGCGCTGCTCCGGTGCAGCAGCTGCCGGAACCATCTGGCGGTGTATCCCCTGTCCTTCGGGGAGATCGGGGTGAAGCGCCGGGTGAAGGCGGTGCTGGGGTATCAGAAGCCGGCTCCCGCGGTACTGCTGCTGGCCGGGACGATCTGTGTACTCCTCACCGGCTGCTTCCTCACAGATCCCAAGCCCAACCTCAAGTACGTGGCGCCCAGCACTTCTGCGGAGCCGGATTTGAGCCCGGAGACCGTCTTTGTGCCGCCGTTGGATGCGGTGAGAGAAAACTATACCCCGGACCAGGCGGCAGCGGCGGGCTGCGTGGTGCGCATCTGCGGAGACGGGGACAGCGAGGACGAGATCCGCAACTGGGACCGCTGGGTGGGCTTCCTGAACCGCTCCGCCGCGGGAAAAGAGGCTGCGGTGCGCCTGTATGTGCAGTTCGATCCGGACACCTACTACGTCTTCGATCTCTCGTACAACGGCTCCAAGTACCGCTGCTGCCTCTGGGACAGGGACGGGGAGACCGGTGAGCCCACCTACCGGGATGAGGAATACAAATATCTCGTGCGAAGCGTGGACCAGTTCTCACCCTATGGCCCGATCCAGGAGGGCTATCTTCTGGCAGACAACCCGGAGGCCACCTGGATGGGATATATGAACATGATGCTGTCCTCCCTCTCCGATCCCCCGGGCAGTGAAAACTATCGGCACAGCCGGCTGGTGGATCTCTTCCGCCCCATTGCGCTGGAGGATCTCCAGCGCAAGGAACTGGGCTGTGCCTATGCCGATCTGGACGGAGACGGAATCCGGGAGACATACTGGATGGGATGCGGTCCCCTGTCTGGACCTTTCAGCATCACGGTGACGGTGTCCCAGGAGGGGCGGGAGGACGTCTCAAAGGTGTTTGTCCTCGCAGAGGGCAACCAGGCCCGCTTTGAGCAGCCCGGGGACGGCACCCTCCAGATCCGCCGGTACCAGGACCTGGACGATACCGGCACGCTGTACAACCTCACGCTTCAGGACGGGGTGCCGGTGCTGCTGCTGGACGGCAGCCCGGTGAAGTCCGTGGACTACTCCGGCCTGGACCAGGGCTGAGGCGATGAGATGGGAATTGCGAGGTGTCTGATGATGAGAAAACAGCTTTGGACGATGGTTCTGGCGGCACTTCTCCTCTTCTTCCTGTGTGCCTGCGGGGGAGAGGGGGCACAAAAGGAACCGGAATTGGACCTGGATGCGATGGCAGAGACCCTGCGCACCTGCGGATACTTTTCAGACGTCATGGAACGGGTAGACTCCATCTCCGTGTCTGAGATGCTGCTTCTGAGCGAGGACCGCACGGAGGCCGCGCCGGAGGATCTGGTGGACTCCCGGTACTACGGCGTCACCACGGGGGTTACGGCGAACCAGTTTATCCTCCTGGAGGGGACGGATGCGGAGGCGGCGGAGCGCTTGGAACAGGCCTTGCGCACCTACGCGGAGGATCAGAAGTCCGGCTTCGACCTGTATTTTCCGGAGCAGGCGGCGCGGTTTGAAGACCCCGTCCTGGTGCGGCAGGGCAAGTATGTCCTCTTTGCCATCGGGGAGGACAAGGAGCCGCTGGCAGACCTGTGTGAACGGCTGATCCAGGGGGAGACGGGGAGCCCGAACGAGAGCTGAGACAGCGAAATATGGGAGAGACGCAAGCGCAGCCGGGACGGAGAGCGTCCCGGCTGCGCTTGCGGTATCATGGAGGAGTGAGGTGTCTGTTATGCTGTCTTGATCCGGAGGACCGTCACGGAGTAGGCCCCGGCGGTGTAGTTGAACTGGTCGGAGACCCCTTCCAGCTCGGAGGACTGGAGGGTAACCACCGGGTTCTGGCCCAGGATGTTGTCGTTGGCGGGGCTGGTGCCCTGAACCAGATCCACGGCGGCGGTGGAACTTGCGAGATTGGCGTTCTGCAGGTCGATGGCGAAGGTCTGGTCCTGGCCGGAGACGTTCACCAGCTTCACGATGATGTCCCCGGTGTCATCGGTGCTCACCACCTGGTACACGTCCGCCTTGGCGCTGGGGCCGGGGGTGTAGTCCACATAGAGCTCGTCATCGATGTAGCACTTGACGTTGTCCTCGGAGACCACGATCTTCAGGGAGTAGGTCTTGCCCACCACCAGGCGGATGTTCCGGGAGGTGCCGCCGATCTGGTCCGACTTGGACCCGTTGGTGACGCTCTGCAGCGCGGACACCGTGTTGCCCCAGCCGCCGATGTTCCAGAAGTAGTTGTTGTCCTCGTCCTGCACCGCGAAGGGGATCAGGAAGCCCTCGGCGCCGCCGGTCTTGGTGGCCTCCAGGGTGAGGGTGTAGTTCCGCCAGCCGGTGTCCCCGAAGTACGCGGCGGAGCCGGTGTTGGCAAAGGCGTTGGTGTCTGTGTAGGTGTCGTCCTGGTAGAGCACGCCGTCCTCGATGAACCAGTCTCCATCGGAGATCGGATCCCACTCGTCCATGGTGTCCGTCTCAAAGTCCTGGGAGGCCAGCACCTCGCCGGTGTCGTTGTCTGTGATCTGGATGTTGTCGAAGGTGGCGGAGGTGCTCCAGGTGCCCACGCCGACCTTCCCGGAGAAGGCCGGCTTGGTCTCTGTGGTGCCGCCGGCGAGTTCAGACTGGAGCAGCATGGTGCCGGCGTTTTTGGAGAAAACCTGCTGGACGTAGTAGTTCACGGAGCAGGCGGAGGTGTGGTTGTTGAACCAGATCAGGTCCGGCGCCCAGTGCATGGCGGTGAGCTCGCCGAAGAGGGGCGCATAGGCCGCCATCACCACGATGTCGCCGTTGCGCTCGAGACCCGTCATGTAGGCCGCCTCGGCCAGGGCGGAGCGGAAGGTGTTGGACTGGGAGGCGTACTCCCCCAGGAACACGGGGATGCTGCCGCCGAAGCGGGTGTCCGTCAGGGAGGTGCGGCTGTAGTTGTCCGGGTCGTAGTAGTTGGCGTTGCGGAGGAACCAGTCCGGGTCGTTGTAGTAGTGGTGGTCGGTGGCGCCGGCAAAGTCCGCGATGGTCTTGTCCGGGTTGTCCTCCAGCCAGCGCTCCGCCTCCTCATAGGAGGCCATGTAATGGTTGCCGCTGTCCCCGTCATCGATGCCGGCGGAGTACATCAGCTCGATGCCCTCGAAGAGCTCGGGGCGCTCCTCCTTGGCCTCGGCGAAGGCGTCCACAAAGGCCTCATAGTGCTGGTAGTAGTTGTCTGTCCACTGCTCGTTGCCGATGCCGATGTACTTCAGGGCGAAGGGCTCCGGGTGGCCCATGGCGATGCGGACCTGGCCCCAGACGGTGGTCTCATCGCCCCGGCAGAACTCCACCAGGTCCAGGGCGTCGTCGATGTAGCGCTGAAACTCCGGGGTGCCCACCGCCGGGCCGGCGCCGTTGCCCTGGGCCATGCAGCAGAGGCCGCAGTTCAGTACCGGCACGCCGATGGCCCCGATGTCTTCGGCCAACTGGAAGTACTCATAGAAGCCGAGGCCGTAGGACATGAAGGCGGGGTAGGGATCGGAGCTGGTGTTCTCGTTGGTCCAGATGTTCTGGCCCTGGTTACGGGCGGCCACATCGCCGTAGGTGCCATTGAAGAGCAGGGGGTCCCGGTTTTCGTCCACGCCGATGGAGTCCTTCCAGTCGTAGGCCACGTCCAGGTTCACGCCCTCAATCACGCAGCCGCCGGGGAAGCGGAGAAAGCGGGGCTGCAGGGCCTCCAGCTTTTCCGCGAGATCTTTGCGCAGGCCGTTCTCCCGGCCGTTGTACGTGTCCTTGGGGAAGAGGGAGACCATGTCCAGGGCGGCGCTGCCCTTGTCCATGGTGACCTCCAGCAGCACGCCGGAGGAGGCGGTCTGAGAACTTGTGAGCTCCAGCTGGTACTGGGCCCACGCCCCGGTGAGGGCCGGGATCTCCCCGTGGGCGACGCTCTCCCCATCCACTGTGATGTCCACATGGAGGGGGCTGGTATAGCCGTCCAGGCCCTTGGCCCAGACGGAGAAGGTGTAGCTGGCGCCCTCATTCACCGCGATGCCGTCCAGGTAGCCCTGGTTGGCGATGCCGGCGTGCTCCTCGGAGGTGTTCTCCAGCACGGCGTAGTTGGTGTTGTTTTGGTTGAGGCAGCCCTCCAGGTCGTCCACGGCCACCTCTACGGAGATGTCGCCCACCTCGCTCCAGGCGTGGAGCGCATCTCCCTGGGCTAGCTTGGTGAACTCGAAGGAGCGGTTCTGTACCAGCTCGGCGTAGAGGCCGCCGTCTGCGGCGAAGTTGATGTCCTCGATGAAGATGCCGAAGAGCATGTCGCTGATGGCATGGACCTGATTTTCGGCGTCCACCGTGAGGGTGTAGTTGGTGTTGGCGGTGTCATAGGCGGAGAGCTCTCCCGGGTTGCCGAAGGGCCCCTGGGGTGCAGGCTCCTCCGTGGGCTCCACGGCAGGTGCCTCGGTAGGCTCAGCTGCGGGGGCCTCCGTGGGCTCGGCGGCCGGTGCCTCGGTGGGGTTCACAGTAGGGGCGGCGGTAGGAGTGGTCTCCCCGCCGCCGCAGCCGGCGAGCAGAGCTGCCAGAAGGGAGAGGCACAGCATAATGCTGATGAGCCTGGGCAGGTGATGACGCATGGCGGTTTCCTCCGTTTCAAAATCGGTCTCAGCGTGGTTGCAATTGTCTGCTGCAGCCAGTATAATCGTTGCAACCGGAAAAGTCTATGAAGTATCTTGCCGGTTCACTTGATCTTTTCTGCAATCGAGGAGGCCTGCTTATGCTCCGTGTCACCCAGGTGGGATACCACTTTGTGAATCTGAACGGCCTGGACATCCAGAGGCCGGAGGGGGAGGACCAGTACCTGCTGCTCTTCTTCCGGACGGACACCGAGGTCCGCATGGACGGGGTCTATCGGCCGGTGCCCCGGTTCAGCTTCTTCCTGTACCCCAAGGGAGCGCCCCAGTCCTATCGCAAGACGGACGGGGACTTTCTCAACGACTGGATGTACTTCGACCTCCTCCAGGACCCGGAGTACTTTCAGAAGCTGAACATCCCCCTCTGCACCCCCATCCACCTCCGCAATCCCGCGCCCCTGAACACCCTGATGATGGAGATGTTCAACGACTGGTTCTATGACTCCGCCTCCCCGGACGGCATCCTGGCGGACAAGGCCAACACCTTCTTTCACCGGCTCAGCGGCAGCCTCGCCCTGGAGCAGAACCGCGCCGGCAGCCGCAACGCCCACATCAGCGAGCTCAGTGAACTGCGAAACCGCCTGCTAAACTTCTCCCTCCTTCCAAGCAACAGCGCCTCCATCGCCAGATCCCTGCACATGAGCGTGTCCAACCTGGAGCACCTCTATAAGGAGCTCTTCCACTCCACCATCGCCCAGGACATGATCCAGGGCCGGATCCAGCACGCCTGCGTTCTGCTGCGGAGTACGGACACTCCGGTCACCAACGTGGCGTACATCTGCGGGTACGAGAGCCCGGAGCACTTCTCCCGGCAGTTTAAGAAAAATATGGGCTGCTCCCCCCAGCAGTACCGAGACCGAGTGCAGGGGTAGGGGGAAAGGCGAATCTGGACATGGAAAATCGCCGCCGTCCCGGCCGGGACGGCGGCGATGAAGTCTATGGGGATTACTCTTCCTGCATGGCCTTCGCCGCGGCGATGGCCTTCTCCTGGGCCGGGCCCGGGCAGTCCTCGTAGCGGATGAAGTGGAAGGTGAAGGATCCGCGAGACTGGGTCATGGCCCGGAGGTCGATGGCATAGGAGGTCATCTCAGCCATGGGCACCTCGGCCTCCAGCACCTGCTCGCCATTGCCGGTGGGGTTCATGCCCATCACGCGGCCCCGGCGCTTGGTGATGTCGCCCATGACATCGCCCATGTAGTTGTCCGGAATGGTCACCTTCAGCTCGCCGATGGGCTCCAGGAGCACCGGGCTGGCCTCGGGCATGGCGGCCTTGTAGGACAGCTGGGCGGCGGTCTTGAAGGCGATTTCGGAGGAGTCCACCGGGTGATAGCTTCCATCGTACAGCACGCACTTCAGGTTCACCACGGGGTAGCCCGCCAGCGGGCCGTGGATGCAGGCTTCGCGGAGGCCCTTCTCAACGGCGGGGAAGAAGTTCTTGGGCACGGCGCCGCCGAACACTTCCTCTTCGAACACCATGTCCTCGGAGTCCGGGTTGAACTCGAAGCGGACCCACACATCGCCGAACTGGCCGCTGCCGCCGGTCTGCTTCTTGTGCCGTCCCTGCTTGGATACGGTCTTGCGGATCTTCTCGCGGTACGGCACGCGGATCTCGGAGAGCTCGGCCTCCACGTTGAAGCGGCTCTTCAGCTTGGACACCAGCACATCGATCTGGATGTCGCCGGCGCCGGTGAGCACCATCTGGTGGGTCTCGGCGTTGTTGGCCAGATTGAAGGAGGGGTCCTCATCGTTGAGGCGATAGAGGCCCTGGGCCACCTTGTCCTCCTGGCCGCGGACCTTCGGGGCGATGGCCACGGAGTAGTTGGGCTCTGCGAAGGGGATGGGCTTCAGCTCGATGTCGCTGCCGGCGGGGCAGAGGGTGTCGTTGGTCTTCACCTTGTCCATCTTGCCGATGGCGCCGATGTCGCCGCAGGGGATCTCCTTGATCTCCTCGGTCTTCTTGCCCCGCATGGTGTAGAGGCGGCCCAGCTTATCGGTGGAGTTGAGGCGCGGGTTGTACAGGCTGAGGTCCGAGGTGATGGTGCCGGAGACGGCCTTGATCAGGGTGTACTTGCCGTACTGATCTGCCACGGTCTTGAACACGAATGCCACGGGGGCGCCGCTGGGGTCTACGGCAACAGTCTCGCCGTCCACGGTCTCCATGGGCTTGCCCTCGGCCGGGTTGGGGGCCAGAGCGATGATGTTGTCCAGGAGCATGGCGCTGCCCAGGCCTGTGATGGCGGAGCCGCAGAGCACGGGCACCAGGCTGGCGTCCCGGACACCGATGGCGATGCCCTTGGCGGTGTCCTCTGCGTTCAGCTCCATCTCCTCGAAGAACTTCTCCATCAGCTCCTCATCGGTGCCGGCGGCGGATTCCATGAGCTCTGCCCGCAGACTCTCTACCTCATCGGCCATGTCGCCGGGGATGGCGATCTCGGTGCGCTTGCCGCCCTTGCCCACCTGATAGGCCTTGCCTACCACCAGGTCTACCACGCAGCTGTTGTCCGGGGCCGGGGCTGCCACGGGGGCGATGCCGGTGCCGAAGCGGGCGCGGAGGGCCTCGATGGTGCCGGCGTAGTCTGCATTGTCCTCATCCGTCTTGGAGACGTAGATGAAGCGGGGCAGGTTGCGCTCTTCGCAGTATCTCCAGGCCTTCTCCAGGCCCACGGAGACGCCGTCCTTGGCAGAGCAGACCAGCACGGCTGCGTCTGCGGCGGCCAGAGCGGACATCACCTCACCGGCGAAGTCGAAGGCGCCGGGGGCGTCCAGCACGTTGATCTTGCAGCCCTTGTACTCCACGGGGGCGATGGCCAGGGAGATGGAAATCTGGCGCTTGACTTCTTCCGCGTCATAGTCGCAGACGGTGTTGCCGTCTACGGTTTTTCCCATACGGTCTACGGCACCGGTGACATACAGAAGGCTTTCAGCAAGGGTGGTCTTGCCGCTTCCGCTGTGGCCGAGCAGGCAGATGTTGCGGATGTTTTGCACAGAATAGCTCATAGAATCGTACCACTCCTAAATATGTTTGGTGAGAGCCCTTGGCTCAGAACACTCTACCCGCCATTATAACAGAACAAAAAGGCAGTGGCAACCGCTAATTTGATGATTCCCACACATTTTTTTGAAATTGTCCGTCCTATGCGGACATCTGTTTCCTGTATGAGGACAGAAGCCGGCTGTTTCTGGGATATTTCGTGGGAAGGGGGCGGAAGGGCCAGCTTTTGCGCATCAAAGCGGTGGCCGCTGTAACAAAACACGGCAGTCCGCGTCCGGACTGCCGTGTTTGGGATTCATTCACTGGATGCTGCGCTCTCCCTGGGCGGCACTTTCCTGCAGGGCAATGCGCTGGCCGTCCTCCGCAGTTCGGTCCCCCTCGGCGGTGAGAAGCCACGCCGCCATGTCGCAGGTGCCCACCTCCGGGGCGGAGAACCGGATGTCTATCGCGTCCTGCACCACCTGGTCCGGGATGGAGAAGCGGATGGAGCCGCTGCTTGCCTCTAACACCGCCGCCACCAGCGTGTGGTCTTGGAAAAAGGCATCGTCATAGCGGGCTGAGAGGGCGGAGAGGTCGTCCTCGGGGAAGAGAACCAGATACTGGGCCAGGGATTCCGCGGACCCGATCACCAGTGCCGTGTCCGAGACCGGCACAGACCCGTAGGTCACCCGGATGGCCTCGCCGCCGGTGAGCTGCAGCGGGACGGGGATCACCGGCACCCCATCGCCACCCATCACCCGGGACTGGGCGGGGCCCTCCGAGACAGGGGAGGGGAGGTCGTCCTCGGCCTCATCGCTGTATGGGACGGGAGCACCTCCCACATCCTCGGAGATGGGCATGGGATCGCCGCCGCCGGAAAGAGTTGCCGGCCTGTCGAGATGGCGCAGGGCGCTGCCCCCGATCACCAGGGCCAGCACTGCACAGCCGGCCAGGGCGGCCCAGCGGAGGGGGATTCTTCTGCGCTTGGGGGCATCCTGGGCCGGGAGGCCATTCAGAATCCTGTCCTTCAGGTCTGCCGGGGGCTTGCAGTCCAGGGCCCGTAGGGCGGCAGACTGCTGAGACCATTCCGTATAGAGGGCGGCGCAGGCGGGGCACTCCTGCAGGTGCCGCTCCAACGTCTGCCGCTGCTGGGCGGAGAGCTCTCCGTCCAGGGCCGCGCTGATCAGTTCGATATAGGCGTCATGCATCTCCGCTCATCTCCTCTCTGCATCGTTAGACGGAGAGGAGGCGGAAAAGTTCCCGGCCCGTTTTAAAAACTTCGACAAAGCCATCCTGGCCCGGGCGATCCGGGACTTCACGGTGCCCAGATCCAGATCCAGTGTCTCTGCGATCTGCTGGTAGGAGAGGCCGTTGATCTCCCGCAGCACCAGCACCCGGCGGTGCTCTTCGCTGAGGGCGGAGAGGCCCTTCTCCACCGCCTGGTGCAGCTCCTGCCGCTCCAGGGCCTCGTGGGGGGTGGGGGCCGCATCGATGGTGAGGGCGCCGTCCGGGGGCAGCTCCTCCAGGGGGACATCGCCCCGGCGCTTCTTCTCTTTGCGGATGAGGTCGATGCAGGCGTTGTCCGTGAGCCGGTACAGCCAGGTGGAGAAGGCGGCGCTGCCCTGAAAGTGGGGGAGCCCCTGCCAGACCTTCCAGAACACCTCCTGGGTGACATCGGCCGCGTCCTCCGGCTGGTTCAAGAGGCGCAATGCCTGGTGATATACCTTTTTCTCATAGACCTCCACCAGGGAGGCAAAGGCGGTCTCGTCCCCGGCCCGGGCCTTTTGGATCAGCTCGCTCTCGCCCATGGGCAGAACACCTCCTCTCGGATGTTGATGCGAAGAGATCGCGCTAGAACGGCTCTTCTGTGGCGGTCTGCCGCTGTCTGGCCCCCAGATCCCGCAGGATCCCGGAGGAGACCTTCTGGAAGTCCTCCTCGGTGCTGATCTGGCAGATCTGCTCCTTCCAGTACCCGGCGTAGGGCACGCCCTTCAGGTACCAGGCGTAGTGGCGGCGCATCTCCAGGCAGGCTACCTTCTCCCCCTTGGAGGCCATGGACAGCTGGAACTGCCGGGTGGCCATCTGCACCCGGTCCGCGATGGTGGGCGGGGACGGGGGCGCCTCTCCGTCCAGGGCGGCGGCGCACTGCTGCAGCAGCCAGGGGTTGCCGAAGCTGCCCCGGCCCACCATGGCCATGTCCGCCCCGGTCCACTGGAGGATCCGCACCGCATCCCGGCCGGAGAACACGTCCCCGTTGGCGATCACCGGGATGGACACCGCCTCTTTCACCGCCCGGATGTAGTCCCAGTTGGCGCTGCCGGAGTACATCTGGGTCCGGGTCCGGCCGTGGACCGCCACCGCAGCGGCCCCGGCCTCCTCCATCCGCTTTGCAAACTCCACGCAGTTGATGGAACCCTTGTCCCAGCCCAGCCGAAACTTCACGGTAACCGGGTGGCCTGCCGCCCCGCGGATGGCGGCCTGCAGCACCTTTGCGGCGTGCGCCGGGTCCCGCATCAGGGCGGAGCCGTCTCCGGACTGGGCCACCTTCGGCACCGGACAGCCCATGTTGATGTCCAGAATCTCCGCCCCGGAGATCTCCAGCGCCAGGGCCGCGCCCTCCTCCATGGAGGCCTCCTCCGAGCCGAAGATCTGCACTGCGGCCGGGTGCTCTCCCGGGCCCAGTTCCAACAGCTTTGCCGTCTTTTTGTCCCGATAGCACAGCGCCTTGGCGCTCACCATCTCCGAGACCGTGTAGCAGCCGCTGAGCTCCCGGCAGATGGTGCGGAAGGCCACGTCTGAGACCCCTGCCATAGGGGCCAGGGCCAGCCGGGTGTCTACGGTGATGTCTCCAATCTTCATGGGGTACCTCCACAAATTGCTATATGCTATCATAGCACAGTTTGTTCTTTCGGGCAAGACAGCTTCCGACGCCCTTTTCGCGTTTCATGGCGTATCATAGACAGCACTTTACCATATTTGGGGGGATCCATGTGCATATCAAGGCGAGCCGTGGAAAGGGCAGACGTGCGCCGCAGCTGTCTCCCGGGACGGCACTGCGGCTGGGCGGCTATGCCGCACGCTTCCTGCTGGCGGCGGTGCTGGCAGGGGCGGAGATTCTAGGGGGACATGCCCTCTTTGGATTGGCGTTGGTGGCGGTGAGCGGCAGCGGTGGAGAGGGCGCGGCGGCCCTGTTGGGGGCTGCCATGGGCTATCTCTCCCTCCTGGGTCCGGTGGAGGGCCTCCGGTACATCGCCGCCTCCATGATGATCTACGCCGTCTCCCTGGCCTTCAGTGAGTACAGGGTGCTCCAAAGCCGCTGGTTTATGCCCGCGGTGTCCTGCGCCATCAGCGGGGCGGTGGGATTCGTGTACCAGTCTGCCGCGGGGTGGGACACCGCGGCCCGGGCGGCCTTTCTCACCGAGACGGTGCTCACCGCCGGGGTGGTGTACCTCTTCCGCCAGGGGTTGGAGGTGTGGAGCACCCGCCGCACGGGGGACGGCCTCACGCCCCAGCAGGCGGCAGGCCTCTTCGCCATGGCGGCGGCCGCCTTCTTGAGCCTTGCCCGGGTGGACATCGGGGGCTGCTCCGTGGGCCGCACCGCCGCCTACGCCGCGGTGGCCCTCTGCGCCTGGAAGTGGGGCGCCGGCGTGGGCGCCGCCGCCGGGGTGTCCCTGGGCATCGCCATGGATCTCGCCGCAGGGGCGCTGGGCAGATACACCCCGGTGTTCGCCCTCCCAGGGCTGCTGGCAGGCCTCTTCCCCCGGCAGCGGCGGGCCTGGTGCGCAGTTGCCTTTGCCGGATCGGCCTCTGCGGCGGCGGTGTGGACCGCCAATCTGCTGCTGCCCGCCTCCACCCTCCGGGAGGTGTTGGCCGGCACGGTGCTGTTTCTCCTCCTGCCGGAGCGGTTTCTGGAGCGGCTGGAGTCCCTCACCCGGCAGGAGACCTCGGAGGAAGAGGAGCGGCAGGTACGCCGGTTTGCCGCCCGCCGGTTGGGAGACACCGCCAGGGCCTATCAGGAGGCGGCGAGACAGCTGGAGGGGGCGTTTCCCGCGCAGAAGGGCGAAAAAGACGCCGCCCGCATCTGGGAGCGGGCGGCGGAGCGGGTGTGTACCCGGTGCAGGCTGAAGGAGCGGTGCTGGCAGCGGGAGTACCAGGCCACCCGCAGTGCCCTCACGGACGCCCTGGCGCCCATGGAGGAGCGGGGCGTGGGAAAACCGGAGGACTTCCCGCCCCGGTTTGTGCAGCAGTGCGTCCGCTTTGAGACCTTCCTGGACGCCGCCAACGGGGAGTTGGCCGCCCTCCGGCAGAGACGGGCCTTTCAGAGCCGGATCCAGGAGAGCCGCAGTGCGGTCTGCGCCCACTACGGGGAGCTGGCCCGGGTGCTGGAGAAGACCTCCGCGGAGCTGGCGGCGGAGCCAGCCCTGGACATCCGGCGGCAGCGGCTTGTGAAGCAGCGGCTCACGGCCCTCGGCATGCGGGGCAGCTGCACCGTGTATCAGGACGGGTACGGCCACCTCCAGGTGGAGGCCGCCGGCGCCGGGGCGGACAAGCTCTCTACGCCGGCACAGGTGGGGGTGCTGGAGGAGCTGCTGCAGTGCCCCCTGGAGGTGGCGGAGTCCAGCCGGGAGAAGGTGAAGCTCTCCCAGCGGGAGGCCCTGTCTCTTCTGGCGGGGGCCGCCGGGGCAGACCGGGCGGGCTCTCCCGTGAGCGGGGACACCGGGGCCTGGTTCAAGCTGGACAGCGGCCTTGTGAACTTCCTGCTCTGCGATGGAATGGGCAGCGGCAGCGCCGCCCGAGGGGACAGCGCTGCCGCAGTGCAGCTGTTGGAGCGGTTTTTGCGGGCGGGCAGTGAGCCGGAGGAGGCCCTGCGCACCGTGGGGGCCGCCCTGGCCCTCCGGGGGGAGGGACAGGGCGGCTTTACCACCGTGGACCTCTGCCAGGTGGACCTGTACAGCGGCACCTGCCGGGTGTACAAGCTCGGGGCCGCCCCCACCTACATCCGCCGGGGCGGGGAGGTGTCCACCTTGGCGGGGAGCGCCTTGCCGGCGGGGCTGGCGGACGGCACCCCGGACTGTTTCTCGGTGCAGCTGCGGGCCGGGGACTGCATCCTCCTGGTGAGCGATGGCGTCACCGGCAGCGGGGGAGACCGCTGGCTCATGAGCATGCTGGCCGACTTCGATGGCGTCTCCCCCCGGGAGCTGGCGGGGCGGCTGCTCACCGAGTCCAGCCGCCGCACCGGCGCTGCGGACGACCGCACCGTGATCGTGGTCAAGCTGGAGAGCCGGGAGGAGAAGACCAGTTAGGAGGTCTCATGCGTCTCCGGCACCCCCAGGGCCCGCTGCCGCTGCAGCCGGTCCCGGATCTTGTCCAGGAAGGCCGGCGGGTCCGTCACCTGCAGCATGGGGCCGAAGGAGAGAATGCGGATCACCATCTCCGTCTCGTCCTCTGCCCGATACCGGAGGGTGCAGCGATAGAGGTCCTCCTCCAGCTGCACCGTCTCCTTCTCCAGGTGGGAGAAGTGGAGCAGCACCCGCTCCAGGGCGTTGCGCTGGTCTTTCAGCAGGAAGGTGACGCTTCTGCCCTCAGGCCGTTTCGTGGGTGGAGACAGCGGTGCCTCGGGATCAGCCAAAGCACACTCCAGGATGCGGGCCATATTCAAGGTGCGGCCGGGAATCAGGAGGCGGAACTTGTCGTCCTTGGGGGAGTACTCCAGATTGCTGGGTACCGCGGTCCAGCGCTGCCAGTGCCCGTTGGCGGCCCGGTATTTCACATGGAGAGGCCGCTGCTCCCGGACGGCCTGGAGGGCGGTGCGGAAGTGGGCGATGTAGGCGGGATCTGTCCAGGGGTCTCCGTCTGCCGCCTGGTCTGCCACGGCGATGTCCGTGGGATTGTACAGGGGCTCCACGTCCTCCAGACCAGCATCGTCCACATCGAAGAGGGCGATCCGGGGGTCCTGGAGCAGGGCCTTTAGCCAGCGCTTTTCCAGGAGGGTGAGGGGCATGCTGGGCGTCCTTTGAATGGGGGTGGTGTAGTCTTTCCGGAGCAGCTGCCACTTCTCCTGTTGCAGCTTGGCGGGGATGGTGAGGTTGCTCTCCCCGAAGGCCAGCTCCTGGACCAGATCGTTGAGCCGCTTCCGGGTTAAGGTGCGGTCCACCGCCTCGGAGAGGATGGCGGAGACCACCTGGTAATAGGTGCCGTAGATCTCATGAAAGAGCATGGTCTGTCCCTCCATACAGCGCCTCCAGGGCGGCGAAATCGTTCCAGAAGGTGCGCTCCACCTGGGGATTGCTGCACTCCAGAGACTGGATGCTGCCCAGGAAGCTCCGGAGCCAGGGGATCAGCTCCTCGGCGCCGTACACGTCCGCGGTGAAGAGGCGGGTGAGGGGGTCTACTGCCTCCACCTTGCCGCAGCGCCTCTCCCGCTCCAGCCGCTGCAGGATGTACTCCTGTCCCGGCTGCACCCGGACGGTGCAGGCGATGTGCTCCAACGCCGGCCAGCCGTTGGTGCTCACCCCCCAGAGGTGCTGCGCCTGCTCTTCCGCCGCGGCTTTCCGCTCTCGCCAACGGGGCTCCTCCTCCAGCACCTGTACGTCCTGGACGTTGTCCGCCCGGATGGCCCGGAGGCGGCTTTCCCGGGGCTTCACGGCCAGCAGGTACTGCCGGCCGGTCTGGATGTTCCAGAGAATGCGCACCGGGAAGACCTGCTGGGTGTTGGCCGAATCGCTCTTCCAGGAGGGCAGGGTGAGCTCCACAGCCCGGTGCCGGCGGATGGCGTCCAGAAGGGTGCAGAGGATGTCGCTGTCCAGGGCGTGGAGGATGTAGTGGTGCTTGAACCGGAAGGGCTGGTCTGGATTGCCCAGCCGCTGGAGGAGAAAGGAGCCCACCACACCCAGGGGGGAGGCCTCCGAGAAGAAGGACACCGCATCCCGCCAGCGCCCGAGGTCCACGCCGGTGTCCGGGGCCCGGCGGTACAGCACCGTGCGGCCCGCCTTCTCCGAGACCGCTAGGCCCAGGGCCTCATACTCTTTCAGCTTCTTGCGAAGAGTGGACTCGTCCAGGTGCAGGGGGTCCTGGAAGTCCGCCAGGTAGCGGTCCTCAATGGCGTCCAGCAGCTCCCCGGAGGTGTGCCCCTCCTCCACATCCAGCAGGTCCAGCAGCAGGAAGTGGAGGGTGATGTCCCGGTCTGTAAAGCTGCAGGCGCGGAAGGCCTGGTACAGGGGGTTGTGGGGGATCTGCCGGCTGTCTACCGAGAGAAAGACCTTCCGGCCGTCCTGGTCCTGCCGCCAGCACATGTACTCCCCCAGCCAGGAGGCGATGCGGCGGCGCTCGTCATCGTACGTGCGGGCGCTCTTGCCGGCAAAACCGGTGCGGGTCTTGAGGCCGTACACCAGAAAGCTGCGCATGGTCTCCCGGGTGTTCTGAAAGTCCTTGATGAGCTCCTGATACGCCATGAAAGGGCCCCCTTTTCTCGTTTGAATGGCATCACTGGGTGCAGCATAGCACAGTTACGCCGCCGGGACAAGGACCTGGCAGTTCCAAAAGCTGCCCGAAGTGCCTGGACAGTTTCCCGATGCCGCCGGGTTCGCAGCTTTTTTTCCTGGATTCCCCGCCCGGGATCTGCTATCCTGTGGCTTGCAAAGGGAAGCCGATGTCCGATGCCCCCGCGAGGGGGTGCCCCGGTGCCCGTCCTCCTCCCGAAAGGCACGAACAGCAGCCATAATGCACCTGACTGGTAATCAGACCGCGGCGGCGGAGACAATCCGCGTGCTGCTCGCAATTGGGTGCCTTGGGGAGGGCGGCCATCGGGCGGGCTGCGCAGCCCTTTGCACGGGGAATCCCGCGTCTTCGGAAAAGCACATACAGCAACCAACGGTTGTTTCTTGCTAAACAAATCCTAACTTTTTGTGCTTTGGAGAAGACGGCGATGCGCTATGGGGACCCGGAACCTGTCTTCTGTAAAGGCACAGACAGCAACCCCTTCATGATTCTCTTGAAAAGAATGCATCCAGCGTGCCTTGGGGGGAAGACAGATTGCCACAGACTACCACGAGCGGGAGGTGTTGCCCATGCGGTTCTACACGAAAGATTGGTACGACCTGATGCAGCACCAGGACTACACTACCTGCGCCAGGGAGATCCCGGACAAGGTGTACACCGAGGCCGAGATCCGCTCTCTCTTCCGGGAGAGGTTGGCATCTGAGATCCAGCGGGACCGGTTGGATTACGACACGCCCCCGTGTTTCCCGGACCTCGCAGACCAGCTGCGGCCGGAGCACTGGAACCCGGAGGACTGGCTGATCTTCCCGGCTGGGGAGGACTTGCCGCCCCGGCATCCCACCTCCCCGGAGGAGGTGGCCGCCCAGTGGGAGCGGGACAGGCGGGCGGCGGAGGAGGCCTTTGCCAGCCGTCCTCCCTTTGACCCCGCCGAGACGGAGCGCTGGTTCCGCGCCCTGTACCGGGCTAGGCTGCGGGACGCAGACCGGCACTACCCGGCCTGGGTGTGTGTGCAGGTGGACCGGCGGCTGTTGGCCCTGGACCTGCTGCCGGAGGGCGTCTATCAGAAGCTGCAGATCGAGGAGGCGGAGAACCGGAAGGCCTTTGAGGCAATCGAGCGGGCGGCAGAGGAAGAACTGAGCCGGCAGCCCATCCCGGACGACATCACCGCGGCCTTCCAATTCCACGATGCCTCCCTGCTCTCCTTCCGAAAGCGGGGCCGGGACTATGAGATGCGCCTCCGGAAAGACGGCGGCTGGTGCGGGGACGATGTGACGCCCTATAGCAAGGTACTCTTCCGCGATGCCGTCCTGTTGGAGCGGGAAAAGAGCCTGGTGCCCCGGACCATGCGAGACGCGGACGGGACGCTCTCCTCCAACTGCACCTTCCTGTATCACGAGCTGTATGCCGGCCCGGACGGCTACGAGGTCCACATGCTCTTTGCCACAGCCGGGCGGAGCGGCCTGGCGTACTGCACGGTCCGCTGCGGCTATATCGCCTTTCAGGACAACGTCCCGATGCCGTAGCGGCTCGCAGCTTTTTTCCTGGATCCCCGGCCGGGGATCTGCTATCATTCCGTCCACAGAGCGCAGACGCCGGATCTCCTGCACGGGGACACCTGGAGCGTTGTCTTCCCATCGGAAGGGCACGAACAGCAACCTGATGTTGGAGGACCGAGAGACCGCAGATGCGGACCCCGTGTCCGCCGGATGGTCTCTTCTTGACGGTGCCTTGGGGAAGACGAACACCGGTCCAGACCGCGCTGCGCTTTGTACATTGGGGAGTCATCTCCGCCACCTGTCTGCCTGGAAAGGCCCAAACAGCAGCCCATTTCATCATTCCATTTTTATGGGTTCCCGCGGTAGGCCGCAGCAATGCCCGTATTGTTGTCCGCAGTTGATGGGCCTTGGGGCAGACAGAGATTTCCAGAAGAAAAGGAGAGGTATTACTATGATGTTGCTTGAGGCACTGCGTCAGGAGTCCAACTGGACCCGCACGGAAAACGGAGCGCTTACGAATGCAAGTACGCTCTCCAACTGCCTGGACCTCTTCGCCAGCATCGGCGCCCTGCACCACGGCCAGGAGGAGGACATCTGCTGGCGGTTTGCTGCGGCCTACGCGGAAAACCCGGACCTCGCCATGAAGACCCTCTTTTACGCCCGGGACATCCGGGGCGGACTGGGGGAGCGGCGGGTGTTCCGGGTGATCCTCCAGTGGCTGGCCTCCCATCGGCCCGATTCTGTCCGCAAGAATATCGGGCTGATTCCGGAGTACGGCCGGTGGGACGACCTGTTGCCCCTGTTGGACACGGACTGCGAGGAGGCGGCGCTGGACTGCATCCGGGCGCAGCTGGAGAAGGACCGGGAGGCCCTGGACCAGGAGGGACAGTCTGTGTCCTTGTTGGCCAAGTGGCTGCCCTCGGTGAACGCCAGCAGCGCGGCCGCCGCCCAGCAGGGAAAGAAGATCGCCCGGGGCCTCCACCTCCGGGAGAGGGAGTACCGGCAGCTGCTCTCGGCCCTCCGGGAGCGGATCCAGATCGTGGAGAACAACCTGCGCACCCGGGACTACACCTTCCCGTATGAGGCGGTGCCCTCCAAGGCCATGCTCAAGTACCGGAAGGGCTTTTGGAGAAACGATCAGGCCCGGTATGGGGAATTCCTGAAGCGGGTACAGCGGGGAGAGGCCGCGATGCACACGGACGCCCTGCAGCCCTACGACATTGTCCGCAAGTGCCTGGATCGGATCCCCCCGGAGGAGATCCTGTCCCTGGACACCGCATGGAAGGCCCTGGAGGACTTCACAGACGGCAGCAATGCCCTGGCGGTGGTGGACGGGTCCGGCTCCATGTACGGCTGCGACCTGGTGCCCATCGCGGCGGCGGTGTCCCTGGGCCTGTACTTTGCCCAGCACAACCAGAGCGCCTTCCATAACCACTTTATCACCTTCTCCGAGCGGCCGCAGCTGGTGAAGGTGCTGGGGGACAACATCTGGGAGCAGGTGCGGTACTGCATGGGGTACAACGAGGTGGCCAACACCAATCTGGCGGCCGTCTTTGACCTGATCCTCCAGGCGGCGGTGAAGCACCACATCCCCCAGGAGGAGATGCCCGCCCGGCTGTACATCCTCTCCGACATGGAGTTTGACGCCTGCGTGAGAGACGGGGACCAGACCAACTTCGACTACGCCAAGGCGCAGTTTGCCAAGGCCGGCTACGCCCTCCCGGAGGTGGTGTTCTGGAACATCGCCAGCTGGAACCGGCAGGTCCCGGTAACCCGGAATGAGCAGGGGGTGGCGCTGGTCTCCGGCTTCAGCCCCCGGCTCTTCCGGCAGCTGGCTGGCGGAATCGCCGATCCCTACGCCGTCATGCTGGAGATCCTGGGCCAGGAGCGGTATGCCGCGATAACGGCGTAAAGGAGTTTGGCCATAGAGCTGCACCGTGTTCCCTCTGGGGGAGCGCGGTGCAGCTTTTTCTCATTCATAGGGCGGGGGCGGCGTTTTCCTCCGATCGGATTGCCGGCGTCCGGACAAAAGACGGAAACTGCCCGTTTCGGGTCTTGCTTTTTGGGAGAAAATCCCCTAGAATGGGAGCGAGTGAGACCGCGGGAGGGGAGAACATGTCCAGCATCATCAAGCAGAGGCGCAAAGGGACGGACACGGTGTACGTGTACCGCAGCGAGAGCGTAGAGGTTCCCGGCGGAGGGCGGAGAAACAAGCGGACCCTGATCGGAAAGCTGGACCCCGTCTCAGGGGAGATTGTGCCCACCGGGAAGCGGGGCGGAAGGCGGAGCGCTCCGAGTCTGACGGAGCCGGTGGAGGCTTCGGTTTCTCCGGCCGCCGCACCAGATGTCCCCGGAGACGGCCCGGAGCGGACTCTGCCGTCCCTGGCAGACGCGGCTGACAGGAGCCGGCAGATGGAGGAGAACCTGGACGCATTGGAAAAGGAGAAGGCCATGCTCCAGGAGGAGCTGGCCCAGCTGAAGGCGCAGCTGGGCCGCATGGAGCAGTGCCTGCAGGACTTGAAGGACGTAGTGGTGGGCAACCTGGATCTCTGCCTCAGGACATTCCAGGAGGAGGACACCGAGTCTGAGGGGTGAGAAGATGTACGAGCCGCCAAAGGTGAGAGAATCAGACTGGAAGGTGTTCCGGAGGAAGGCCCCGCAGTGGGAGCAGGCCTGCATAGACCGGCTGAACCAGGCGTACATCCAGCTCCTTCGCGGGCCGGAGACCCCGGCAGAGAAGTTTTGGACGCTGCGCCGCCGGGTCAACAAGGACGCCTACTGGATCAATGATCTGTTAGAGGTGGGCCGGTCTACCATGGAGAGCCAGCTGGGCCTTCTGCTCCGGGCGGGCGCCATCACCCCGGAGGACCTGGACGGCTTCAGCGCAGATCTCCGGGGCAGGCTGGAGGCCGTATACCGGGACCGCTGGGAGACGGCGGAGCCTGAGATAGGAGAAAAAGACGAGGGGTGAGACGGCATGAGTCAACAGCAGGACCAACCGTTCCAGGTGAATAAGGAAGACTGGAAGCTGTTTTGCAAGAGGGCCCCCATCTGGAAGAAGACCTGCATAGACAAGCTGGACCAGGAGTACATCCAGTTCCTGCGCGAGCCGGGGCCATGGGAGGAAAAGCTTTTGGAGCTGCGCCGTCGGGTAGACCAGGATGTGCACCGGGTTGGCGTGTCGATCGAGTTGAGCAAGCCCAAGATGGAGTCCCAGATGGGGGATCTGCTCCGGGCGGGCGTCATCACCCTGGAGGACCTGGACGGCTTCAGCGCAGATCTCCGGGACAGGCTGGAGGCCGTATACCGGGACCGCCGGGAGACGGCGGAGCCTGAGACAGGAGAAAAGGCGAGGGGTGAGACGGCATGAGCCAACAGCAATACCAACCGTTCCAGGTGAATGAGGCAGACTGGAAGCTGTTTCGCAAGAGGGTCCCGGAGTGGCAGCAGGCCTACATGGACAAACTGAACCAGGCGTACATCCAGCTGCTCAGCGGTCCGGGGACGCCGGCGGACAAGTTCTGGAAATTGGATCGGCGGATCAAGCGGGACAGAAACCAGACCGGCGTGATCATCGATATGCGCCGCTCTACCATGGTGTCCAATCTGATCCAACTGATCCAGGAGGGCGCCATCACCCTGGAAGACCTGGACGGCTTCAGCGCGGACCTCCGGGGGAGACTGGAGTTCCTGTTCCGGGACTACCAGAATCAAAGCGAGAGAGACGAGGGGTAGATCGTATGGAGGAAGAGATTAAGCGGGCACTGGCTGAGATCGAGGCGCGGGAGCACATCCGAATTCTCCTGGCGGTGGCTGTGGGCAGCCAGGCCTGGGGGGTAGCCGCCCCCAACAGCGATTACGACATCCGCTTTCTGTACTGCCGCACAGCCGAGGAATACCTCCGGCTGAAATCGCTGCCGGAGGTGATCGAGGAGAGGCGGGAGGAGATGGACATCGAGGGCCGGGACCTCCGCAAGGCCCTGAAGCTGCTCCGGGAGGGCAACCCCTCGCTGTATGAGTGGTTCTCCTCGCCGATCCGCTATCGGAACACCCCGGAGGCCGCAGCCATTCGGGCCCTGCAGCCCAAGTATTTCGATCCCCGGAAGATCCTCCACTGCTATCTCGGCATGGGAGACCGGGTGCACAAGTCCTTTCTCAAGGACGAGATGGTGCCCGTAAAGCGGTATCTCCACGTCATCTGGTGTGTGCTCATCTGCCGCTGGACGCTGGACAAGGGCTCGCCGCCGCCTCTGCTCTATGAGAAGCTGGTGCCGGCGGTGCTGGACCCCGAACTGGTGCCAACGGTGCGAGACCTGATCCAGCGCAGGAGGAACATCCTGTCTCAGGGGTCCGTCCCCCGCATCGCTTCCCTGGACCGCTATCTGGACGACCAGCTCAGCGCCATCTCCCGGGAGGGCCGGGAGAAGACCTGGCGCAAGATGGAGAAGATCCCCTGGGAGACCCTGGACGAGCTCTTTCTCCAGATCGTCCTCGGGGAGACACAATAGAATAGAACAACAAGAGAAGGGCAGCCGCCTCCCACTGGGGAGCGGCTGCCCTGATCGGTTTTATGCAATTCCATTTGGAAGGGCGCCTGCCAGCAGCCTGTTGTCCTCGTCCTCCCGGGCCAGCTCTGTGAGGAGCCGGCAGAAGTCCTGGGGCAGCACCACATGGTGGTGGGCCAGGTGGTTGCGGCACTCGGTGAGAAAGCAGATCCACTGCCGCAGCCCCTCCTCCGGGAGATAGAGGAGAAACTGAGTGCGGTCCTCGTTCTTCCGCAGGGCCATCATCCACACCAGGGTGCCCAGCTCCACGTCTGAGGCCTTCTGCAGGTTGTCCTCCTTCTGCCAGACGTAGCCGATGCGCTCTTTCAACGGGTTCCAATACTCGGTGTGCAGGGCGTTTTCAATGATGGCGCTGTACTTGGCGGTGAGCCGCAGCCGCTCCAGTTCGATGGGGGCGAAGGCGGACTGGAGCTGGGCCTTCCACACCCGCTGGGCCAGGTCCCCCTGGTCCGGCTCCACCTGGGGCCAGGGGAGCAGACCCTCTCTCCAAAGCCTTGGCATGGCCTGGGCCGGGTCCTCCTCCTGGAAGTTCACCCCCCGGAGAATGCCGGGGATCTGCTCCACATCCCCCTGGGAGAGCTGCATGGCGGCATTGGCAGCGTAGGCCTTCAACTCCGGGGCGATGCTCTGGATCTCGTCTGCCATGATGTTGGCGAAGAGCAGGGCGTCTCCCGGCCGGATCAGGTCCGCCAGGCGGATGGGCTGCAGGCGGGAGGACAGGCTGCCGGGCAGGGGATAGTCCGCCGGCAGGGTGATCACAAAGGCGCCGCCGGACTCCATGCTGCGGGACTTGTAGTCTGAGACCAATTTCAGCAGGGCGTTGCAGTCCCCCTGGCCGTCCAGGTCGATCCAGACCAGGGTGCCGTTTAAAATGTTCTCATTGCGCAGATAGTTCAGTTGAAATTTGTATTCGGTGGGGCAGATGGGATCGGAGACGCCCCGCAGCCCGGTGATCAGCTCCGGGATCACCTCGTCCTGGCCCAGTTCGTCTGGCAGGGACAGGGTTTGGATCCGGGCATTCCCGTGCTTGGCGATCAGGTCCTGCATCTGCTCCTGCCATGGCAGGGGATGGTCCAGCAGGAGGATGGGGCTCACCCCGTCCTCCGTGGCCCGGGCCACCGCCTCCGTGAGGAGGCGGGGCCCGGTGATCCTCTCCCACCAGAACGTAGACATGTCTGTCATGGGAAAAGCACTCCTTAAGTCGTGTGGGGGCGCGGGAGATCAGTCCTCCAGGAGGGCCTCGATCACCTTGTTGTCGTCCCCGATGTAGCTGAGGAAGTCCTGCTGCCGGAAGCGGTACTCGTTGCTGTCCTGCTTCTTCCAGAGGATGCCCATCTTCTCCATCTCGTCCATCAGGGCGGTGAGGGACTGCTCGGGCATGTTCAGGATGGGGTTCTGGAAGTCCTTGGCGTTGCAATCCAGAAGGTCTTTGGGGGTGTAGCCGAAGAGGCTGCTGGCCCCCTGGGCCTGGCCCTCGTAGATCATGTGGGCCAGCAGCAGGGAGATCACCTTGTACTTGTGGTTGAGGGTGATGGTGCTCATCACCCGCCTCCCGATCTCCTTGCGGATGTCCGTCTCCTTGAACACCGCCCGCATCTGCTCGTCCGAGACGGTGTACGGCGGGTTCCGCAGGGGATCCCGGTTGTCCCCGTAGTAGATGCTGTAGTCCCGGCACACAGACTGCACCAGGGAGGAGCAGAACATGTGGATGAGGCCGGGGTAGCTGTTGGTGTTGGTGAGGATGAGCTCGATCTGGGCGTCCCCGATCTCAAAGCCCAGGTAGGACATGGGGATCCGGATGAGCTTGGTGGCGTCCCCCGGGGTGAGGGGCTGGATGCACAGGGAGGGCCGCATGTGGATGAGGCTGCTGTTGGCCGCCTCGGCGCCGTCCGCCGCCGCCACATCGTGGGTGCCGGCGAAGATAAACTTGATGTGCTGCTTGGTCTGGTCCCGCACGGCGATGAAGGGCCGCAGGGGCTCGTAGTTCTTCTTGCGGAAGTCCTCGAAGAGCCGGTCCACCTCGTCCACGAACACCCGCAGGTTCCGGATGCTCTTGTCCTCGTAGGCGGTGATCAGGGTGTCGCTGAGGTTCTTGAGCGAGGTGCAGGGGCCGCTGATGAGCTTCATCCGCTGCAGCTGCCGGTTCAGCTTGTCCAGCAGCGTGCCGGCCCCCTCGTCCTTGATGTCCACGCAGAAGGAGTAGTCCTTGTCCTCCGGGCGGTGGAGGGTCTTGCTCACCCGGTTCAGCAGGGCGGTCTTGCCCAGCTGCCGGCCGCCGAACACCAGGTTGGGGCCGAACTCGCTGCGCAGGGCCTTGATCTCAGACTCCCGGCCGATGAACATCTCCTCCGGCACGGCGCCGCTGCCGCTGCCGTAGAGGACGGCGAAGGTATAGGGAAGGGTGCAGCGGAACATGGCCTTCTGCCGCAGTCCCTCGTCCAGAGAGGCCAGATACAGCAGCAGCACCCGGTCTATCAGGAGGAAGGGGCACTGGCCGCTGGTGTCCGATTTGAACTTGCCGGCCAGGCTCTGCCGCTCGCTGGCGGAGAGGGAGCCGTCCATCAGCACGATGGTGGGGCCGTTGCGCCGGACCTTGTGCACCATGGTGTTGATGAGGGTGGCCGCCCCCTTGCACCCGTACAGGCACACCACCCACAGGGGGTCGCTGAGATCGGTGCCGTATTTGTACACCGGGTGGGGGTAGTCCGTGAGGTTGGGGGAGGTGGCCTCGGCGTGGACCTTGAAGAGGTCGTAGCCGTCCCGGTTCTCCGTGTCTGCCGGCTCTACGCTGGTAACGCGGAAGCCCAGTCCGGAGAGCAGCCCCTGGACCTTCAGCAGGTTGCCCTTGTCCCCCCGGCCCTGGGGCCAGTTAGACAGCCAGCGCACGCCCTTGATCTTCTCGTTGTGGGAGGTCCAGTGGGTGTGGGGCTCCAGGGCGCCGCTGAGCTCGCTCTCCGCCCACTTGGAGGGAGGCGCGGAGCGGTTGTCCCCCTTCTGGCAGCTGCGGTACAGGTCCTCCGAGGAGGCCAGGAACTGGTTGAGAAAGTCCTCCGCCGGGTCCAGGGCCGCCTGGCTCACCGGCAGGCTGGTCTCCCCGTTCTGCAGCAGGTTGATGTAGGTGTCTGCGCTGGTGAAACACCGGCTCTCCACCTGCCGCCGGATCACCTCCAGCAGCGGCGCCTGGGCGTAGGCCGGATTCTGCTCCAGCTCCTCCACCCGCTGGCGATAGGTGAGGGCGCGGGCCTCGATCTCCTGCTCCTGCAGGTCCCGCATCCTGGCCAGGAACCGGGTGAAGCCGGCGTAGCAGCGGCAGCGGGAGTACGCCTGCTGGGCCAGGTCCACGATGGAGAAGGCGGTCTCCAGGCTGTGCTCCTCGATCTTGCCGTAGGCCCGCTGGAGCCGGGCATCGCTCTTGAAGACCTCTGCGTCCTGCTTCATGGCGCTCTCGGCGTTGGCGATGCCCTTCATCCGGTCCGGGATGGGCTCGCCCAGGTGGGCCCGCAGCAGGGCGTCTGCTCCGTAGTTGCGGTACCAGTTGCTGGTGTACTCCCCGATGGCCTCCAGGATGGCCCTGGGTTCCGCCGGCTCCTGGGACATGCCCTGCAGCAGGGTGACCCAGGGCTCCAGGCCCCGGAGCTGATAGAGCTCCGTGAGGAAGGCGGGCTCGCCGGTCTCCTCCAGCAGCATCTCCGGGTTCAGCCACAGGGGATACCAGAAGCTGTACCCCTCGGTCTCGTGGTTGCCGGTGAGGGCTACCTGCATCCGCTCTGCGGTGCGGCGGAGGATGGTCGCCTGGGCGGCGCGGTAGCTGTTCTCCGGCTGCTGCTCGTCCAGCTCTCGCAGCAGGTCTGAGAGGGCGGTCTGCAGCTGGTTCAGCAGCTTGGCGTACTGGTCCCGCCGGATTTCGGCGCCGGCGTGCTCCGCCGCGATCTCCTGCAGCCACTGGTTGATCACGTCCAGCCGCTCAGACACCGCCTTGCGGCAGCACTTGTGGGCGGGGGACTCGTTGATGAGGAAGCGGATCAGGATCTGGCCGTCCTGTTTGCGCACGGTGTCCCAGCTCCGGCGGATGAACTCGTCGATGGCGCCGTTCAGGTTGTGGTAGTCTGTGCCCAGCTCCGCCTCCAGGGACTTGCGGATGTCCTCTGCCCGGCCGCGCTGGTTCTCCGCCACCGCCTTCACGGCCTTGCCCAGGATGCTGGTGGGGCCCACCATCAGCTTCAGGCAGGACTCCAGCCCGTGGATGCTGATGGTGCTGGTGGGGGTGCGGGTGAGGGAGGCGGCCTTCCGGGACACCTCCTGGAGCTGCTTCTCCCGCTCATCGCTGTTCAGAAGGCTGGACACCACCGCCGGGGAGAAGCCCAGGCCGTCCCCCTGGAAGGAGAGGGCCTTTAGCTCCTGGCTGAGCAAGTTGGTGAGCCGGGAGACGGTGGGGCTGTCTCCGCTGCCCAGGGCCATCTTGGCGTTGTTGTAGAGGTCGTGGTCGTAGGCATCGGTGGGGAAGGCCATGGCCCAGAGCAGGTTAGACAGCACCAGGGTCTGCTGCAGGGCGGCCAGGTCTGGGTCGTCGTCCGGCAGGGCGATCTGCTGGGCGTTGATGGCCCCGCTGTTGTAGCGGTACGTGTGCCCCGGGACCTGGACGCTCTGCTGGAAGGCCAGGTAGAAGGGGGCCACCCGGGGATCTGCGCCGGGTGCGGGGACGGCGGCCTCCAACAGGGCGGAGGCCTCAGCCATCCGGTTTTCTGCGATGAGATGTACGGTGAGCTCCAGAAGCTGGGCGCTCTTGATCTCCTTGGGGTGCTCCAGCAGTTTTTTGGCGATCTCCTGGACAGACATGCCCTCGAAGTGCCGCAGGTTCTTCTCCGGCTCCGGGGGTGCCGGGGGTGCCGGCGGGACCTCCTGGGGCTTGGGCGGCTCCACAGGTTCCGGCTCGGGGGAGACTGGGGGTTCCGGCTTCTTCCGGGCGGTGCGCTTGCGGGCGGGCTTGGGCTCCGCCGGCTGGGGCTCGCTCCGCTTCGGCACCGGCACCGCCGGCGGCGCGGGCTTGCTGTCTCCCATGGGCTGCCAGCCCGCCTCGCCCCAGAGGTACAGCCCGCCGGGGACCCAGCAGTATGTGGGCGCGGAGGTCATGTCCTTCAGGTCCGGGAGGTTGGGCAGCAGGAAGAGCACCGAGCCAAAGCCGGGGTAGTCCTCGTAGCGGTTGCAGACATAGCAGGGGACGTAGCCATCGCCGAAGGGATTGGGCATGGAGATGCGGTACGTGTTCCAGACGCTCTCCCACACCACCTCCGGCGTGCTGCCGTCCTTTGTGAGGAAGATGCCGTCCGTGTCCCGTATGAACTCCAGGAAGTCCGCAATGGCCTCGTTGCGGTGGAGCATGTCCGCCAGCACTGTGGTCTTCATCTCTGCGGTGCCGTTCACCGCGTTGCCGCCCACCGGGAGGTGTACGGTCCCGTCCCTGGTGGCGATGCCCAGGGGCTCATCCGGGTTCCGGAGGATGGCGGGCTTGCGCAGGGCGGCATAGCCGAACTCCGAGAGGCAGAACACCGGTCCAAAGCCCTCGCAGGCGTACTCCAGCACATAGCCCTTGTCT
The DNA here is from genome assembly GCA_947629915.1 of uncultured Oscillospiraceae bacterium. Classification (GTDB taxonomy): domain Bacteria; phylum Bacillota; class Clostridia; order Oscillospirales; family Oscillospiraceae; genus Enterenecus. The sequence goes on from CANRFN010000002.1 coordinate 71,033, forward strand.
GCCACCTCTTTCAGCGCATTCTCCACGCCCTGGCCGAACATCCGGGGGCTGATCTCGAACTCGTCCCAGTGATACAGGTGGCCGAAGCGCTGGAGCAGGGGCAGGTCCAGCACCCCGTACTGGCTGAGGGCGGGCAGCAGGATCCGGGCCTCCATGGGGAGCTTGCGCATATCTGCCTTGAACGTCTCCGGGGAGGCGTCCTTCCGGGTCCGCTTGACGGGCTGGAGGCTGGCGAGCTTCTCCGGCAGGTTGGCGATGCCGGGGGGTTCCAGCTTGGATGCCTCGGCCGGGACAGCCTCCCCGTCCTCTGCCTTGGGGGCCTCCGCCGGGGCGCTGTCTGCGGCCGCAGGCTCGGGTGCCTCAACCGGAGCTGGGGCAGCGGCCTCCGCCTTGGGGGCGGGCTCTTCCGCCGGCTTGGCATCCTGTGCCTCTGCGGCCTTGACCTTCTTGCCACCCTTGGGGCGGCTCTTGGCCTTGGGCTTCTCCGGCGCCGGGGCCTCTGCCTTTTCGGCCGGGGCTGCCGGTGTCTCCGGCGCCTCCTGGGCGGCCGGCGTCTCCGAGACCTTCACCGGGGCGTCCTGGGGCTTGCCGGCCTCTGCCAGCGCCTCTGCCGCTACCGCCGGATGGGAGGGGCGCTTTTGGGCGGGCCTGGGCTCCGCTGCTGGTGCGGGCTCCGGCTCCGGGGCCTGAGGCGCGTTCACAAGATTGGACGCCTCCGCAGCTTTGGGCTCTTCCACGGGTTTGGCCTCCGCCGGGATGGGCTCCTCTGCCGCCTCGGGCGCCTGAGATACCGCCTCTGCGGGCTTGGGCTCTTCCGCAGGCTCAGATGTCTCCGCCGGCTCCTCTGCTGCTGCCGGCGTTTCTACTGCTGCCGGTTGCGGCTCCTCCGCCTGGGGGAGCGCCTGAGTTGCGGGTTGCTCTGCCTTGGGCAGCTCCGGGGCTGCCGGGGCGGGCGCCGCCTCAGCCTCTGCCGCCGCTGGGATGGCGTCCCCGTTCCACATCAGGCCGCCGGTGATCAGGGCAAAGCCCAGTTTGTAGCCGAAGCGGCCCACCAGGGACTGCACCAGGTCGTGGGGCGGGGGCGGGTTGCGGACGCAGTCTGTGAAGGACTGGTACTGGTCCAGGGCCTCCTGCATGGCGGGGTCCATCAGCTGGGCCTCGTCCAGGGCGCGGACCTGGCTCTGCAGCTGCTCCAGCTCCTCCCGATAGCTCTCGTCCCGGGGGACGATGGCCAGAAATTCGGAGACAATCCGCTTGCCCTTTTCCAACAGTACTTTCCGCTGCTCCAGCAGATCCATCAGGGCGGAGAGCTCTGCGGCGCTGTGGAAGGCGTTGGGCTGGCCGCCTAGCCGGACCACCTCCGCCTCCCACTGGCTCTGGGTGTCCTGCAGGCTCTGCAGTGCGTCGGACACCGCCTGGATCTCCTGGGGGGTGGGAAAACAACGATTTTCGATTGCCGTGCTGAGCCGCTGGACGATCCGGGCGGTCTCGGCAAACAGCAGTTCCAGTTCATGCATAGCCGATGCAACTCCTTTTCCCTGCCGCAGACGGCAGGGGAGATACCCCGAGGACGGGGAAAAGGTTACTAAAGCAAATTCTAACATATTTAGATTTGAAAGACAACATAAAAGAAGGGGAAATAAGCTTGTATTTTATGGGAATTATCCCAAAATATAACAGAAACAGAAAAGAGAGGTTTGCAAAGTGTGGGATAAAGTGGTATTCTTGCGCCAGCAGAAGACAGCCTTTGAGGAGGAATTGCAATGAAGCAACTGCAGCAGTACACCGGGTGCCTCTTGGGCGGGGCGGCCGGCGATGCCCTGGGCTATGCGGTGGAGTTCACCTCTGCCGGTGAGATCTTCCGGCGGTACGGCCCGGCGGGGATCCGCTCCTATGCCCTCCGGGACGGGGTGGCCCTGATCTCGGACGACACCCAGATGACCATGTTCACCGCCGCCGGCCTTCTGGCCTGCGGCGCGAAAGGGGCGGATGCCGCCGCCCGGCAGGCCTACGCCCAGTCCATCGCCGCAGCGTACCTGGACTGGTACCAGACCCAGCGGCACAGCGGCCCCGTGCCGGCCGTGGGATCCGGCGGCTGGCTCATGGACGTGCCGGAGCTGTACAGCCCCCGGGCCCCGGGCAACACCTGCATGTCCGCCCTGGCGGCAGGGGGCAAGGGGACTATTGAGAGGCCAGTCAACCACAGCAAGGGCTGCGGCGGGGTGATGCGGGCCGCCCCCATCGGCCTGTACTTTGCCGGGAGGCCGGAGCCCATCGCCTTTTCGGATGCGGTGGGGGCGGACGCCGCCGCCGTGACCCACGGGCACACCCTGGGCTGGCTTCCCTCCGCCTTGCTGGCCCACATCGTCCGGCGGATCGTGGAGTGCGGGGACACTGTCCTGGACGCCGTTGCCGATGGCCTGGACAGCCTGGAGCACACCTTTGCCGGTGTCGCCCACTGGGAGGCGTTCCGGGCGCTGATGGAGAAGGCCATCGACCTCGCCGAGGGGGACCTGGTGGACCTGGACGCCGTCCGCGCCCTGGGCGAGGGCTGGACGGGAGACGAGGCCCTCGCCATCGCGGCGTACTGCGCCATCCGCCACCGGGACGACTTCGAGGCGTGCCTTGCCGCGGCGGTGAACCACAGCGGGGACAGCGACTCCACCGGGGCCATCGCCGGCAACATCCTGGGGGCCTCCCTGGGAGAGCGGGGGATCCCGGAGAAGTTCCTCACAGGCCTGGAGCTGCAGGGGACGTTGCGGCAGCTGGCAGAAGCGTTATATCAAAATTCCAATATTCGGACTGCATAAGTTCAAGCGGGAACAACGGTTCGCTTTTTGATACAGCAGAGCGGCAAAATGCCGCTCTGCTGTACGGTTTTTCGCGTAAAATTATCCCAAAATCCCGTATGCCTCTTTGCACTGGAGGATGCGCAGCACGCTCTCCTCCAGCCGGGCCTGGGAGATCTCGCCCCGCTCTACGGCGCTGAGAAGAGCGTCAAAGGCGGCGGGCAGATTGGCGGGGAGGAGCAGCAGGTCCGCCCCCGCCTGGAAGGCCATCACGGCGGCAGTGGCGGAGTCGTAAAAGTTGGCCACCGCGCCCATGGACAGGGCATCGGTTACCACGAGGCCGCGAAAGCCCAGCTCCTCCCGGAGAACATCGGTTACGATCTCCCGGGACAGGGAGGCGGGCAGCCCGTCTGTGGTTGCGTTGGGGGTGGTGATGTGACCCACCATCACGCCGTCCAGAGCGCCCGCCTCCGCAAAGGGGATCCACTCGCAGGTGCGCATCTCCTCCAGGGTCTTGTGGCTCACCGCCGCGCCGCTGTGGGAATCCTCGGCGGTGTCCCCGTGGCCGGGGAAGTGTTTGAAGAAGGGGATCACGCCGGACTCCCGGAGGCCCTGGGCCATGGCGGAGGCCATCGCCGCCGCCGTGTCGGGATCCGAGGAGAAGGCCCGGGTGCCGATCACCGGGTTGTTGGGGTTGGTGTTCACGTCCGCCACCGGGGCGAAGTCCATGTTGAGGCCGTACTCCTTCAGATAGGTGCCGATGGTCCGGCCCATCTCCAGGGCCTGGCCGGGGTCCCCGGTGGCGCCGATGGTGGCGGCGTTGGGGTACTTCGGCAGCTGGAGGGCGGTGGTGTTGCCCAGCCGCGCCACCAGACCGCCCTCCTCGTCTACCGCCAGAAAGAGGGGCAGGGCGCTGGCGGCCTGGAGGGAGGCGGTGAAGGCGTGCAGCTGGTCCGGGGTCTGGACGTGGTTGCCGAAGAGGATCACCCCGCCCACCGGGTACTGCTCCAGCATCGCAGCGGCGCTGTCTGAGACCGGAGACCCGTCTGCCAGGGCCTGGTCCAGGTCCTCCGGGCGGACGATGAAGAGCTGCCCCACCATCTCCCGGAGGGATAGCGTGGCCAGCCATTCCTCCGCCGTGCGCTGTGCGGGGGTGTTGGTGGGCTCCACCGTCTGCTCCGGCGCCGGGGTGGCCGGATCGGCGCTGGGCTGGGGCGCCGGGGTCTCCGTTGGCACCGGGGTCTCGGTTTGCAACGGGGTCTCCGTTGGCACCGGTTCCTCTGTTGGGGCAGGGGCCTCTGTGGGAATGGGCGCCTCCGTGGGGGCCGGCGTCTCGGTCTCCGTGGGAACGGGGGTCTCAGGCATAGGCTCCTCCGTGGGGATAGGCGTCTCGGTTGCCGGGGGCGCATTCGGGCTCTCCGGCGGCACGGGATCGGGTTCAACGGGGGAGGATTCCACTGGAGATGGCGCGGGTATGGCAGACTCCGGTTCCGCGGGATCCGCCGTGGGAATCAGCGGGGGATAGGACTCTGCGGGCGGGGCGGAGGGCGCCTCTTGTGCAGGCCCGCAGCCGGCGATCAAGGAGAACAGCAGGGCGAATACCAGCCATAATGCCACCGTCTTGCGGCGCATAATACCCCTTCTTTCGTAGGACTGCCGGCGGCCCGCCAGAGGCCGCCGGCCAACCAGTGTATGGTATGATAGCACAGAGGGGGAGGGAGCGTCAAGGAAAGAGAGGGCGCTCCAGGCGTAAAAATCTGACGGCCTTTGGCAGATCAAAAGGGAGACATTCCCCTATGAAAAAAGCCTGGGGAGGGGTGCTCCTCAGGACGGGACGGACTTGGTTGGGTTTGTCTTCCCCCCGCGGGAGGGGGACAGAGATGGGGCAATGTCCACCGCGGGATACAAAAACCCCGCCGGAGGCGCCGGCGGGGTTCTTGCTTTGAGAAAGAGAGAGGGAGGATTGTGATGTCCGGTTGTGCTTCCTGACAACGCAGTCATCATAGCACAGGCGGGGGAGAAAGTCGTGGACAGTCTGAGAATTCTTTGTGAACCTTTCATGAACGTTTCATTCGATGGGTTCTGCGCACTGGACAGACCGCTGCCTTTGTCCTCCAACAGCATACTTTTTCTTGACACCTCTGGACTTTCGTAGTATTGTTGGAAAAAACAAGAGAGAGGGAATTGCAGCGTGGAAGACAAACGGACAGAGGGCTATGCCCGGGCCCTGGCAAAGCTGATTCAGGCGGAGACCGTCTCCAGCCTGGACCAGGACGATCCGGAGAAGTTTGCACGGTTTCAAGGCCTGCTGAGGGAGACCTTCCCCCAGCTCTTTGCCACGGCGGAGACGGAGCTCTTTGACGGCTCCCTGCTGCTCCGCTGGAAGGGCAAGGACCCCAAGAAGCCGCCCATTCTCCTCATGAGCCATCACGATGTGGTGGAGGCCCCGGGGCACTGGACCCACCCGCCTTTCGCCGGGGAGATCGCAGAGGGCAAGCTGTGGGGCCGGGGCGCCCTGGACACCAAGGGCAGCCTCTGGGCCATGCTGCAGGCGGCGGAGGAGCTCATCGGCGAGGGCTTTGTCCCCGCAGGGGATGTGTACTTTGAGTCCGCCCGTAACGAGGAGATCAACGGCGCCGGTGCAGACGCCATCTCCAAGGCCCTGCAGCAGCGGGGGATCCGCTTTCTCTTCACCCTGGACGAGGGCGGCATGATGCTCCACGACCCCATCGGCGGGGCAGACGGCACCTTCGCCATGGTGGGGGTGGGGGAGAAGGGCTGCGCGGACCTGAAGTTCATCGCCCGGTCCAAGGGCGGCCACGCCTCCTCTCCGGGAAAGAACACGCCGTTGGTGCGCCTTGGCAAGTTCATGGCCGCCGTGGATTCCTCCGAGGTGTTCCAGATCGCCCTTACCCCGGTGGTCCGGGAGATGTTCGCCCGGATGGCGCCCACCATGAAGGGGCCCATGCAGAAGCTGTTTTCCCACACGGACCAACTGGCGCCGGTGCTGGGCCGGGTGCTGCCCAAGTTCTCCGCCACCGCCGGGGCCATGGTGAAGACCACCATCGCCTTCACCATGTGCCAGGGGTCCCAGGGCCGCAACGTGCTGCCCCAGGAGGCCTGGGTGATCGGCAACATGCGGTACTCCCACCACCAGGGGCGGGAGAAGAGCATCGCGGCCATCCGCAAACTGGCCAAGCGGTACGGCATCGAGACGGAGGTGCTGGAGCCCGGCTTCCCGTCCCCCATCACGGACTGGCACGGCGAGCCCTTCCACCTGGTGGAGCGGGCGGTGCAAGCCACCTTCCCCGGGGTGATCCCTGTGCCCTACCTCATGACCGGCGCCAGCGACAGCCGCTTCTTCAGCCGGGTGTCCGCCCACAACCTGCGGTTTGCCCCCTTCCTCATCACCGAGCAGCAGCTGGATAGCATCCACGGGGTGGATGAGAACGTGGACCTAGACACCCTGGCCCCGGCGGTGGACTTCTACAAATACATCCTGCGGGAGGGCTGAGCATGGCAGCGGAGAAGAGAGGGCTGAACATCAGCACCAAATCCTTCCTCACTGCCATCGCGGTGATCTTCGCCCTGATGGTGGTCACCTATGTGCTGACGTTTCTCATACCAGGGGGCGAATACGCCCGGGTGGAGGACGCCAACGGCAACACCGTCATAGACACCGCCGCCGGCTTCACCCCGGTGGAGGGCGGCATCCCCTTCTGGAAGTGGCTTCTCTCCCCAGTGCTGTTGCTGGGGGCATCTGGCAGCGGGTCTGTGATCGCGGTGATCGCATTTCTGCTGGTGCTGGGCGGCGTCTTCAACAGCCTGGAGAAGTGCCGGCTGATGCGGTACATGCTGGACCGGATCAACGCCCGGTTCGGCGCCCAGCGGTATACACTGTTGGCGGTGGTGCCCCTGTTCTTCATGGCGATGGGCTCCCTCATCGGCTCCTTTGAGGAGTGTGTGCCGCTGGTGCCCATTGTGGTGGCCATGGCCATGGAGCTGGGCTGGGACGCCCTCACCGGCGTGGGTATGAGCCTTCTCGCCGCCGGGTGCGGGTTTGCCGCCGGCGTCTGTAACCCCTTCACCGTGGGGGTGGCCCAGCAGCTGGCAGGACTGCCGGTGTTCTCCGGGGTGTCTTTGCGGCTTCTCAGCTTTGTGCTGATCTACGGCCTTTTGGAGCTCTTCCTCCAGGGCCACGCCCGGCGGATTCAGAGGCCTTTGCAGGAAGCCGGCAGCAGCAGTCTCGCGGGATTCCAGCGGGATCCCAGGATGGACCGGGGCCTGAAGTGCTTTGTGGGCCTTCTGGGCATCGGCATCCTGGTGATGCTGAGCTCCGTGGTGATCACCGCCCTGCAGGACTACACCATGGTCATCGTGGCGGTGATGCTCCTCGTGGCCGGCTTTACCGCCTCTCTGGTGTCCGGCATGCAGCCCTCCGCGCTGGGGCGGACCTTCGTGGACGGGGTGATCAGCGTGCTGCCGGCGGTGGTGATGATCCTCATGGCCAACTCCATCCGGTACACCCTGGAGCAGGCCCACATCCTGGATTCCATCCTCCACATAGCGGTGGAGACCGCAGACGGGATGCCCCAGTGGGCGGTGATCCTGTTTTTGTATCTCGTCACCCTGGGGATGAACTTCTTCATCCCCTCCGGCTCCGCCAAGGCCTTCCTCCTGATCCCCCTGATCGTGCCCCTGGCCCAGGTGTTTCACATCTCCGCCCAGCTCTGTGTGGTGGCCTACGCCTTCGGGGACGGGTTCTCCAACGTGTTCTATCCCACGAACCCGGTGCTCCTCATCTCCCTGGGCCTGGCCGATGTGAACTACGGCACCTGGGTGAAGTGGAGCGGCAAGTTCCAATTGGCCAACTTAGTGCTCACCGGCCTGATTCTGCTGCTGGGCCTCGCCATCGGGTACTGAGACCGGGATAGACAGACCAGATCCGCCCGCCTCCCGCACCGGGAGACGGGCGTTCTCATCGCCCCAGAAAAAAGATCGCCTGGGATCCCAACCTTTTCGGATTTCGGGGTCTATCCGGGTGACACAGCAAGGAGGTGCAGACTGTGCACAGAGCAGAGATTGAGAGGGCGATCGAGCAGTATATGGAGCCCATCTTCGGGTTTGCCCTGAAGCGGTGCAGGACGCCGGAGGACGCGGAGGATCTCTCCCAGGAGATCGTCTTGCGGGCCTTCCGGGGGCTGCTGGCAAAGGACCATGTGGAGGATCTGGGGAAGTACATCTGGACGGTGGCCCACAACACCCTCGCCAACTACTACCGGGATACCGCCCGGGTCGTGATCGGGGTGCCCATCGATGCAATGGCGGAGATTCTGGCAGATCCCAACGCCGGGATCGCAGAGGAGGAAAATCGGGAGGTCCTCCGGCGGCTCCGGACCGAGATCGCCTATCTCTCCAAGCTCCAGCGGCACATTGTGATCGCGTACTACTTCCAGCGCCGGAGACAGGCGGACATCGCCGAGGAATTGGGCATCCCCCTGGGCACGGTGAAGTGGCACCTCTTTGCGGCCAAACAAGAACTGAAGCGAGGGATACAGACCATGAGAAGTGCAGGCGAGCTCGCATTTCACCCCATCCACTTTTCCTCCTACGGCATCAACGGGTCCATCGGGACCAAGACGCTGGACGAGTTCTTCCGCTCCGCCCTGTCCCAGAACATCTGCTATGCGGTGCGAAAGGAGGCCAAGACCGCGGCGGAGATCGGGGAGGAGCTGGGGGTCTCCCCGGTGTATGTGGAGAGCGAAGTGGAATATCTGGAGCGGTATGGATTTCTGCTGGCCCAGCGGGACCGGTATCTCGTGAACTTCCTGATCACGGAGCCCACGGCGGAACTGCTCACCCTGCAGGACGCCATGTACAAGCAGGCGGCAGACCTCTTTGCCAACGACCTCTACGATGCCCTTACCGCCTCCCGTATCCTGGAGGACCCGGGGATTCTCTGCGGCCAGACGGATGGGCCGCTGTCTCTTCACCGGCAGCCCAAACCGGACCGGAACTTCCTCCTCTGGGCCCTGATCCCCTACATCGCGGCATCTTGCGGGGAGAAGACCGCAGACCAGCCCATCTCCTTTGAGGAGGTGGCCACCCTCCGCCCGGACGGAGGCCATAACATTGTCCACGCCACGGTGCTGCCGGAGCATCTGGACCTTCCCGAGGACTACGTGTACATGCAGGATTTCTGCGGCCCGCTGGGAAGCAGCCTGGGAGACCGGCTCCTCTGGCAGCTGGACAGCCAGTGGTCTGAAAAGCGGCTTCTGAATGCCAACCCGGTGCAGTACAGCGCCGAGGCCGAGCGGGTGCTCTCCCTCTTTGCCCGGGAGACGCCCCTGTCTCCGGACGAGTGCGCCTGGCTCATAGAGCGGGGCTACCTGAAGACCCGCGGGGATAGGGACGGGCTGTTCCAATCCGCCTGGCAGATTGTGGTTCTGGGCAACCGGGAGGTGCAGAAGCGGCTGCTGGGGATGGGGGAGGAGATCCAGGCGCGGCACCGGAATGCCTTTGCCGCCCTAAAGGCGCCCTACGACCAGGCGGTGCTGCGCTCGGTGCCGGCCCACCTGAGGCGGGTGAAGGAGTACGAGCTACAGTTCACCTTCTATTCCAACGGCTGGTTCCTGCTCCACTGCATCCACGCCCTGCTGCAAAACGGGAAGCTGCAGGAGCCCACCCCGGCGCAGAGAAAGCCCCTCTCCACCCTGATCGTCTACCCATAGCGTGAAATCCGCCGCAAGAGGAATCAAACCCTCCTGCGGCGGAAACGCTGTCTATGAGGCGGATTGTGCCGGGGGACTCAGCCGTCTGAAAAGAAGAGGGTGCCCAGGAACTGCTTCAGAATCCCGAAGAGGGACAGCTTGGGCACTCCTTCCGGGGCCACCAGGTCTATGGTGTCCACCACCTGGTCCTCTACCAGGATCTCAATGGTGCCCAGTTTCTGGCCCTGCTCCACCGGGGCCTCCACATTGGTGGTGCCGTTGAGCCGGGTGGAGACGGCGCCGGTCTTGCTCTTCTCCAGGAGGATGGTGCAGTCCCGGGCGGGCACCGGCTGGATATAGTCCAGGGTGCCGAGGCGCACCTCCACCGGCGGGATGGGGCAGTCCGGCTGGACGGAGACCAGGCTGTACGTGGCAAACCCGTAGTTCAGAAGGGCCTTGGCGCTCTCAAACCGGTCTGTGGAGGTGGGGGCGTGCATCACCACGGCGATGAGCTCCATGCCGTCCCGCTCCGCTGTGGCGGAGAGGCAATAGAGGGCAGAGTCTGTGAAGCCGGTCTTCAGGCCGGTGGCGCCATCGTAATAGAAGATCAGCTTGTTGGTGTTGGAGAGCTGGGAGGTACCGCCCCGCAGGGTGTCCATCCAGATGGTGGTGAGCTCCCGGATGGCGGGGTGGTGGAGGATCAGCTCCCGGCTCATCAGGGCGATGTCCAGGGCACAGGTGAGGTGCCCCTCTGCGGGCAGGCCGGTGGCGTTTACAAAGTGGGTGTGCTCCATGCCCAGTTCCGCCGCTCTTTGATTCATCCGGGCGGCGAAGGCCTCTTCGCTGCCGGCCAGATGCTCGGCCAGGGCCACGGCGCAGTCGTTGGCGGAGACCACCGCCACCGCCTTCAGCATGTCCCGGACGGACATCTTCTCGTTCTCCTCCAGCCAGATCTGGCTGCCGCCCATGGAGCAGGCGTGGGCGGAGGCGGTGACCGTGTCCTCCCAGCGGAGGGCGCCGCTGTCTATGGCCTCCATCACGAGGAGCATTGTCATGACCTTGGTGACGGAGGCGGGCTCGTACTGTTTGGTGGCCTCCTGCTCATACAGCACCTTGCCGGTGCTCTTCTCCATCAGCACGGCGGTGGGTACCGTGAGCCCGGCGGGAGCCGAAGCGGCCGCCGCCGGTCCCGGGGACAGGGGCAGCAAAAGCGCCAGCGCCAGGAGCGCGGCTGCAATTCGTTTCATGGTGAGACCTCTCTTCCTGTTCAGTCTTGTGCTAGGATGGCACAAACCGGTGGATTCTATGCGCAGGGAGCGCGGAAAAGCGGATGGGTCTGGAACGGCTTCCTGGGAGGTGTGCCCTAAGGAGGCAGTTTCCTCGCGGTGGGTACGGCACAAAAAAGTGCGTACTTGCGCCGCTGGGAAAAAGCCGTATAATGGGGAGGCGCAGGGAGGACCCCTGCAGATTTACGAAGACTGGAGGCAGGGCGATATGGATGTCCAGACCTGTTTGGAGAAGTTGAAGGCGGCGGGGGTGCTGGCCTTTGCCACGGTGGATGAGACCGGCGGGCCCCAGATCCGCAGCATCTCCGCCATCCACTACGCGCCGGACCAGATGGTGTTCTTCACCGCCCGGGGCAAGGCCTTCTGCGAGGAGCTCCAGAAGGACGGCCGGGTGCAGGTGCTGGGCAGCCCCTCGGACCAGGAGATGATCCGCCTCTCCGCCCGCGTGACACCCATTCCGGATGCGGAACAGCTCACCTGGATCGACCGCATCTTCGAGGAGATGCCCTTCCTCTGGGATATCTACCCGGGGGACACCCGTGTGCAGGCGGGGATCGTCTTTGCCATCCGGAATGCGGACATCGAGTACATGAGCCTGGCGAGCAAGCCCATTGTTCGGGAGCATTTCACCCTGGGGGAGGGCAACCACAGCCACTGGGGGTACGTGATCCACCCGGAGAAGTGCATCGGCTGCGACCGCTGCCTGGACGTCTGTCCCCAGAACTGCATCAGCGCCGGGGAGCCGTATGCCATTCGGCAAAACCACTGCCTGCACTGCGGCAACTGCGTGTCTGTCTGCCCGGTGGGGGCCATTGAGAGAGGGTGAGGAGATGAACGTAGAGGCGTGGGAGCGCCAGCAGCAGAGAAACCGGAGGATGGCGCTCATCCACACGCTGCTGCAGGAGTACCCCGAATACCAGAACCTGGCCATCCCCAGAGATGAGGAGGAGCAGAGAAGATTGCTCCGATCCCTGATGAACATCCGGCCGCCCCGGGCCATCGGGGAGGACTTTCTGAAGATCCAGGACCGCTATCTCCAGGAGGAGAGCGCCGCGAAAGGGATCACGGACTATCGAACCCTCAGCCCCATCGAGCCGGGGATCTACTTGTGGCAGGGGGATATCACTACCCTAAAATGCGGGGCCATCGTGAACGCGGCCAACAGCGGCCTCACCGGGTGCTACGTGCCCTGCCACCGCTGCATCGACAACTGCATCCACACCTACGCCGGGGTGCAGCTGCGGCTCAGCTGCGCTGAGCTCATGGCCCGGCAGGGACATGAGGAGCCCACCGGCCAGGCAAAGTGCACGCCCGCCTTTAACCTCCCCTGCGACTACGTCCTTCATACGGTGGGCCCCATCATTTACGATGCGGTAACGGAGCGGGACAAGGCACTTCTCGCCAGCTGCTACCGATCCTGCCTGGAACTGGCCCGGGATATGGGCATCCGGAGTGTGGCGTTCTGCTGCATCTCCACCGGGGAGTTTCACTTCCCCAACGCACTGGCCGCGGAGATCGCGGTGGACACGGTGCGGCAATACAGAGGCGATATAGAGGTGATTTTCAATGTCTTTAAAGACGCAGATAACCAGATCTACCGGCAGCTACTGGGACAACATTGAGCGGCTCCGGACGGCGCTGGATGGTGCAGACGCGGTGGTGCTGGGGGCGGGGGCGGGCCTCTCCACGGCCGCGGGCTTCGTGTACACCGGGGAGCGGTTTCAGCGGTACTTCTCGGACTTTGCCGCCAAGTACGGCTTTCAGGACATGTACTCCGGCGGCTTCTACCCCTTCCCCAGCCAGGAGGAGTTCTGGGCCTACTGGAGCCGGTACATCACCATTAACCGGTATCTGGACCCGCCGAAACCGGTGTACAGGGACCTCTTCCGGCTGGTACAGGACAAGGACTACTTTGTGATCACCACCAACGTGGACCACTGCTTCCAGAAGGCGGGCTTTGCCAAGGAGCGGCTCTTCTACACCCAGGGGGACTACGGCCTCTTCCAGTGCTCCCAGCCCTGCTGCCAGGAGACATGGGACAACGAGACTGTGATCCGGCAGATGATGGAACAGCAGAGAGACATGCGGGTGCCCTCTGCGCTGGTGCCGGTGTGCCCCCACTGCGGCAGACCCGTGGCCATGAACCTCCGCGCTGACGACAAGTTTGTGGAGGACGAGGGCTGGCTCCGGGCCTGGGAGCGGTATGGGGAATTCCTCAAGACCAGGGGGAGCGGCAAGGTGCTGTTTCTGGAGCTGGGGGTGGGGTACAACACGCCCTCCATCATCAAGTTCCCCTTCTGGCGCATGACCGCCCAGAACCCCAACGCCACCTACGCCTGCCTGAACTTCGGGGAGGCGGTGTGCCCCGCGGAGATCGCAGGGCGGTCTATCACCCTGGACGCGGACATCGCAGCGGTGCTGGCAGATCTCAAGAAGACAGGGCAGGGGAGAGGGGACAATCCCTGAGCCCGCCAATACAGCGCACGGGAGGTGTCTGCATGGCCAGCACAATCTTCCTGGAGGGCGTCTCCGGGATGGGAAAGACCACCATGGTGGCGGCACTGGAAGAGCGGCTGCGGGCCAGCGGGTACACCGTGCGGAGTTTCCTGGAGGGGGACTGCGCCAATCCCATCGACTTCTATGCCACGGCATACCTCACCGCGGAGCACTATGCGGCGCTGTGCCAGGCGTACCCGGGGGAGGCCCCGCGGATGTGGCAGCACACCATCCCCGCGGGGAATGCGATACTGGTGCGGTACCGGGACGGCAATCGGCCGCTGTTCTCAGAGGGACTGCTCCAAGCACTCCGGGAATGGGAGTTTTCGTACCGCCCGTCCCATCCGGTGCCATACGAAGATTATGCCAGGGTGTATCAGACCATGTGGACCGCCTTTGACCAGGCAGCAGATGGCTCCATAGACTGCTACCTCTTCGATGGCGCTCTCCTGCACCACCCCTTGAACGATCTCATCCGCAACTACGGCGCCACCCGGGAGCAGGCGGCAGCCCATGTGTGGATGCTGCTGGGCTGCCTGAGGCATCTGCACCCCACCGTCTGTTACCTCTCCACTCCACCGAGGACGTGGCGGGCCAGCTGCATCTGGCCCGGCAGAACCGCGGGCAGACGCCGCCGGCACCGGAGGCGATTGCCTTTTGGGAGAGGCGCAAGGCGTTAGACCGGTATGTGCCGGAGCACGCCGCCCGGACCCCCCAAAAATTTTTTCAAATCTATCCGAAATCCCCTTGACAGCATGGCAGGCTAGGGTGTATACTATGGCTGGAAGGAGGGCGGCAACCCTCCGGTGGACTGGCACCTAAAATCCGAAAGTTAAGCCGGACTTTGGGCCGGACAGTCGGCGGGCGACAGAAAAACCCGAAGCTGAGCGATAGAAAGGGAGGCAGCTCCCTGAGGGAATCGACAGTTGGCGGACAACAGAAAAACCAGTCACAGAAGAGCGAGGGCGAGCAGCGTCGCGGCGTTGCAGTCCTCCTCTTTTTTTAGAGAGAGGACCAATGCAAATGAAAAAAGAACAAGCTCTCAGAATTGTAACTGAATGCGCTGAACGGTATGAAGCTGAACTGAATAATAGAAACCTGCTATTCATTTGCATGGATAGGCACGGACGAGTTAGCTCTATGGAGGTTAGATTTTATCCGTGGAACTATCTCCACATGACAGGCCTGAAGTTGTCTGAGGTAAACTCGTGGAGAGGAAAAACAAGTACGCCTGCTCAGCGTTTCTATGAGGCATGCGTAGCACGCAAATTGACAACAGCAGACTTTGAGATACCAAGGGACGGCCTTTGCGAGCTCAAACTTGAAATTCTGCCATATGTGATCTACAAGGACCTCAGAGCAAACTCTGTAGGGAAATATAACGGCAAGAATCCACGACTTATCACGGAAAAACTTGCAGGTGGATATATGGCTTGTGTAGGGTTTGTCAACGATATAAACACAGGTGATGTCGTACCAAACACACTTCTTAACGGCAATGTCAAAGATTTTGCTAGCGATATCAAACGAATTATTGCTGCGTTTCGAAAGCATGTGGAAGACGAGTCGTATAAGGAGATCACGCATATAGCAAAAAAGGTTGATTGGGCAGGCATTACTTTTCCTGATCCTTATGAGCCATTGCGCCAATCGATACTCTCAATTACTGGCAACAATAGCAAGCCGTAAGGGCATTAAATAAAGTAACGAATACAAACTACGTATGTATTTCACCCACTCGGCTCTTGTATCGTTTCGTTGGGGTGGGGAAGAAGCACGCTGGTACATACCTTGTACCAGCGGCTGCAGGCCGGCGGGTACCCTGTGCAGAGCTTCCTGGAGTGGCTGCGCCAATCCCATCGACACGCATTTCTTTGTGATAAAGAAACTGTATAGGAAATTTGCCTTATACAAACCTCTTGACAGCTTCCCGGGCCAGGGTGTATCCTATAGTTGGAAGGAGGGCGTCACCCCTCCGGTGGACTGGCACCTAAAATCCGAAAGGTAAGCCGGACTTGGGGCCGGACAGTCTGCGGGAGACAGAAAACCCCGAAGCTGAGCGATAGAAGGGGAGGCAGCTCCCTGAGGGAATCGACCGTTGGCGGACAACAGAAAAACCAGTCTCAGAAGAGCGAGGGCGAGCAGCGTTGCGGCGTTGCAGCCCTCCTCTTTTTTCGAGAGAGGGGCCAAGGCATGCCTGCATGAGAATTTCATGCTGCTTTCTCAGCACGATCCCTTGTATTCATTTGTATTATAAGGTGTATAGGAATTTTCCTTTTCAGATGCACCGAACGATTTCCTGCCCGCTGCTGGCTGCAGGTCTTGGTGCTCCCGTGCTCCCCTGCAGAACGCCCTCCAAAATCTCCATCCCTTCTTGACAGCCCCCGCCCCATGTCGTACAATGAAGGCCCATTCCAGTGGAAAGGAGATGCACACCATGAAGTACGTATGCCCCTGCGGCTATGTCTATGATCCCGAGGTGGGAGATCCGGACGGCGGCATCGCCCCCGGCACCCCGTTTGCGGACATCCCGGAGGACTGGGTCTGCCCCATCTGCGGCCTGGGAAAGGACTCCTTCGAGGCGGAATAAGACAGCATAAGGCAGCCGGCCGGGCCGGCTGCCTTGCCATTTCCCGGGAAATAGAGTGTGCTGAACTGCCGAAACGGAGGCAGGAAAAGGGCGAAACCCGCATTTGGGGCTTGCATTGCCTGGCCTTTGCGGGTATACTGCGAAGCAGGATTGCAACAGATGGGGCGGCACCTCTTCGCCCGCGCCCGTCTCCATCCATAGGAGGTTTTTCAGCTATGAAATTAGGCATTGTGGGACTGCCCAATGTGGGCAAGTCCACCTTGTTCAACGCCATTACCAATGCCGGCGCGGAGAGCGCCAACTACCCCTTCTGCACCATAGACCCCAACGTGGGCACTGTCGCGGTGCCGGACGCCCGCCTGGACTGGCTCAGCGCGTACTACCACCCCAAGAAGACCACCCCCGCGGTGTGCGAGTTCGTGGACATCGCGGGCCTCGTGAAGGGCGCGTCCAAGGGCGAGGGCCTGGGCAACAAGTTCCTGGCCAACATCCGGGAGTGCGCCGCCATCGTCCATGTGGTCCGCTGCTTTGACGATGAGAACGTGATCCATGTGGAGGGCTCCACCAACCCCATCCGGGACATCGACATCATCGACCTGGAGCTCATCATGGCGGATGTGGAGATGGCAGACCGGCGCATCGAGAAGGCCAAGAAGGCCGCCAAGGGAGACAAGAAGTACAACCACGAGGCCGAGGTGTTTGAGGGCCTCCGGGACTGGCTCAACGATGGACAGTCCGCCCGCACCTACCTGGACCAGGTGGACAAGGACGACGCGGAGCTCATCGGCACCAGCGAGCTTTTGAGCCTGAAACCGGTGATCTACGCCGCCAACCTGGACGAGGACGGCTTTGCCGATCCCAGCGGGGTGGAGTACTTCAACCAGGTGGCGGAGCGGGCCAAGGCGGAGGGCGCCCAGGTGATCCCCGTGTGCGCCAAGCTGGAGGCGGAGATCGCGGAGCTGCCGGCAGACGAGAAGGCCATGTTCCTGGAGGATCTGGGCATCGCCGAGTCCGGCCTGGACCGGCTCATCAAGGCCAGCTACACGCTGCTGGGCCTCATCTCCTTTCTCACCTCCGGCGAGGACGAGTGCCGGGCCTGGACCATCACCCGGGGCACCAAGGCCCCCCAGGCCGCCGGCAAGATCCACTCCGATTTCGAGCGGGGCTTTATCCGGGCGGAGACCATCGCCTTTGAGGACCTGAAGGCCTGCGGCTCCATGGCGGCGGCCCGGGAGAAGGGCCTCATCCGCTCCGAGGGCAAGGACTATGTGATGCAGGACGGCGATGTGGTGCTGTTCCGCTTCAATGTCTGAGTGCCAACCGAATCACAAAGAAAAGGGCCTCCGGAGACCAGATCGGTCTCCGGAGGCCCTTTTGGGCTCTGTGGGGATGCTCAGGCGAAATCGGGGTCTCAGGCGAAATCGGGGTCGAAATCAGCGCTGGTGGCCTCTTCCGGGTCTCCTGTGAGGATCTGGAGGGCCAGCAGGAAGGCCGCCGCAGCGGTGCAGGCGCTGGCCAGCGCCAGCAGCGCGTGGGTTGCCATCTCGATGGGCTCCATGGTCTTCTTCTCTTTCATGGGATTTCTCTCTCCTTTCTTCCCAGAGTCTGGCATGCGGGGCGCCGCCGGACAGGGCGGGCGGCACGGGTTCACTTGTGATAGAGCTGGTTTGTCTGATACTGGGGTGTGCAGGTGAGGCGTATGCCCAGGCGGGCGTAGATGCCGCTGTCCTGGGAGGAGAGGATCACCGAGGAGTGGGCCTCGCAGTCCCGGAGGACATCCAGCTGATCCAATGCCTTGGCGGCCATGGGATCGGTGGCGGCGGAGATGGCCAGGGCGATCAGCACCTCATCGCTGTGGAGCCGGGGGTTCCGGCTGCCCAGGTGGTCCACCTTTACCCCCTGGATGGGCTCAATGGCCGCCCGGGAGATCAGGTCCACCTCGTCCGGGATGCCGGCCAGGGTTTTCAGGGCGTTCAAGAGGGCAGAGGAGGTGGCGCCCATGAGATCCCAGGTCTTGCCGGTTACCAGTGTCCCATCCGGCAGCTGGATGGCGGCCCCGGGCTCTCCCGTCTCGGCGGCCCTCTTCTCCGCGGCGGCGATCACCGGCCGGTCTGCGTCCGAGATGCCGGCCTGCTTCATGAGAAGCTCCAGCTTATACACCACCTCATCGCTGCCCTGTCCCCGGCGCCTGTCGCAAAGAGCGCCGTAGTACCGGCGGATGATCTCCTGGCGGGCGGCATCGCAGACGGCGGTATCATCGAAGATGCAGTTGCCTGCCATATTCACCCCCATGTCCGTGGGGGAGTTGTACGGGCTCTTGCCGGTGATCTTCTCGAAGATGGCCTTCAGCACCGGGAAGATCTCCACGTCCCGGTTGTAGTTCACGGTGGTGACGCCGTAGGCCTGGAGGTGGAAGGGGTCTATCATGTTCACGTCGTTGAGATCCGCGGTGGCGGCCTCGTAGGCCAGGTTCACCGGGTGCTGCAGGGGCAGATTCCAGATGGGGAAGGTCTCAAACTTGGCGTAGCCCGCCTGCTCGCCCCGGCGGTGATGGTGGTAGAGCTGGCTCAGGCAGGTGGCCATCTTGCCGGAGCCGGGACCCGGTGCGGTAACCACCACCAGGGGCTTTGTGGTCTCGATGTAGTCGTTGCGGCCGTACCCCTCCTCGGAGACGATCCGGCCGATGTTGTGGGGATAGCCGGCGATGGGGTAGTGGAGGTACACCCGCATGCCCAGGGCCTCCAGGCGGCGGTGGAAGGCGTCTGCCGCCTGCTGTCCGGCGTACTGGGTGATCACCACGGAGCTCACATACAGACCCTCAGCCCGGAAGGTGTCCACCAGGCGGAGCACGTCCTCATCGTAGGTGATGCCCAGATCCCCCCGGATCTTGTTCTGCTCGATGGCGGCGGCGTTGATGGCGATGATGATCTCCGCGCTGTCCTTCAGCTCCAGCAGCATCCGGATCTTGCTGTCCGGGGCGAAGCCGGGGAGCACCCGGGCGGCGTGGTAGTCGTCAAAGAGCTTGCCGCCGAACTCCAGGTAGAGCTTGCCGAACTGGGCGATGCGCTCCCGGATGCGGGCGGACTGGGTCTCCAGGTACTTCTGGTTGTCAAAACCGATGCGATTTGCCATTGTGCGAAGGCCGCCTCACCGGACAGCGGCCTGTCCCCCTTCCCGATTCATGCTCTGCATGATAGCACAGAACAGGCCTGGGGCGCAAGGAGAAACTGCCCGGAATCCGTCTGAATTTCGCAAGATGTTGGAAAACTGCGGGAAATGAGGACGGCAGGGATCCGGTGGGATCCCTGCCGTTGCATGCGGTGATCGGTGTTGTATGGCACAGGGGCCCACACAGGCCCTGTGCTGCGAGAGCGCTCAGCGGTTGCGCTTCTGCCGGAGGGAGGAGAACCAGCCGCTGAAGCCCTTCTTGTCTGCGGAATCGGCGCTGTTGTTGCCGCCGTTACTGGTGTTGCTGTTGCCGGAGCTCTGGCGCCTGCCCGGGCCTCTGGCGGCCATGTCTGCCTCGATGTCCCGCTTCCAGTTGGCGCTGATGGGGGCGGCGCAGCAGCGTGCTTGGGAGATCGCGCCGCTGATGGCCTCGTAGTTGGTGGCGGTGCCCACGCTGTCGCTGATGAAAGACACGGAGTGGTCCTGCTGGATGCCGATGCGGGCGGCCTCCTTGGCGGCATCGATGTTGGCCCCCAGGAAGAGAAACTCCCAGCCGCACTGCTCCTTCTCGCGCTCGATCATCTCTTTCACCTTGGCGTAGCTGTACCGCCGGCTGGCGTTCTCCATGCCGTCCGTGGTGATGACGAAGAGCGTCTTCTCAGGCACGTCCTCCTTGCGGGCGTACTTGTGGATGTTGGCGATGTGGTGGATGGCGCCGCCCACCGCGTCCAAAAGGGCGGTGGAGCCCCGGACGAAGTACTCCTTGTCCGTGAGGGCGGGGACCTCCTTCAGGGGGACGCGGTCGTGGATGACTTCGGTGGTGTGGTCGAAGAGGACGGTGGACACATAGCAGGTGCCGGGCTCCTTCTTCTGCTTCTCCAGCATGGCGTTGAAGCCGCCGATGGTGTCCTGCTCCAGTCCGGACATGGAGCCGCTGCGGTCCAGGATGAATACCAGTTCTGTTGTCATTGGAAAGACCTCCTTCATTGGATGGCTGTATGATACCCCATCGGAAGGAGGGTGTGGTCGCCTGGCAGGGGACAAATTTGCAAAGTGCCAAGGACCTCGGATTTGTTTAGACGATTACGGTTTTGCTCTATTTCTGGCCGGTATTCGAGGCAAAAAGTCTGAAAATGCCTGCTCCCTACTGCCTCCGCATCTGCCGCAGGAAGGCGCATATCGCAATGGCGGTCACGGCAATGGCGTAGCCTGCCACCCACCAGATGTGGGGGAACACCGCGGCGTAGTCCCCCTGGAGCACCGCCCGCTCCATCTCCACGGCGTGGACGAAGGGCAGGAAGTTCGCAACCTTTTGAAATGCGCCGCCCACGAGACGGAGGTCGAACCAGATGCCGGAGAGCCACGCCGTCAGGTTGGTCAGCAGGGCTCCGCAGATGCCGCCCACCTGTCTGTCCGTGAGAATGCTGCCGCAGAGCAGTCCCAGGGACACAAACAGCAGGGCGATGGGGAGAGTGAACAGGATTGCAAGCGCCATGTGAACCGTCACCTTCAGCCCCAACAGCACCGCTGCCCCGTAGCAGAGGGCGCTCTGGGCGAGGCACATGGGCAAGATCGGCAGAAGATAGCCCAGGATAAAGTCGGCCGCTGTCAGGGGCGTGGTATAGAGGCGCTGCAGGAAGGAACTGCCCCTGTCTTTGGCGATCAGGGTGGCGGAGAACAGGGTCATAAAGGACAGTCCGAACACCACGATCCCCGGCGCCAGGTGCTGGATCTCAAACATGGACACCGGAATATTGGCCTGGATCGCGGTGAGCAGAAGCAGCAGGACGATAGGAAAGCCTACCCCGAAAAACAGGTTCAGCGGATCCCGCAGCACCTCCAGATCGTTCCGCTTGGAAAACGCCAGACCTCTCATGGCTGCCCCTCCTTCACGATGCGCACGAATGCCTCGTCAAACTTGTCTGTCCCCGCACACCGCTTGATCTCCTCCGGGGTGCCGGTGACGAGAAGCCGGCCGCCTTTCAGAATGGCCACCCGATCTGAGAGCGCCTCGGCCTCCTCCAGGTAGTGAGTGGTGAGGATCACAGTCATCTTCCCCTTGAGGGAGCGGATCATGTCCCAGAGGTCAGCTCTGGCCAGCACGTCCAGCCCTAGGGTGGGCTCGTCCAAAAACAGGATCTGGGGGCTGCTGATGAGTGCCATGGCGATGCTGAGCCGCCGCTGCCACCCGCCAGACAGTTTCCCAGCCCGTTTGCCTGCGACCGCTCCCAGGCCGAAACGGTCCTGCAGAACGGCAATCCTGTCCATGGCCTGCGCCTTGGGCAGTCCGTGCACGCCGGCCATCAGTTCCAGGTTCTCCTGAACGGTGAGATTGGGGGCCACTGCGGTCTCCTGAGGGGATACCGCGATCATTTCCTTTACCGCTCCACGCTCAGTCAAGATGCTCTTCCCGTTCAAAAAGGCATCGCCGGCGGTGGGACGGGTCAATCCGGTGAGCATTTTGATGGTGGTGGTCTTGCCGGCGCCGTTCACCCCCAGCAGAGACAGCAGCTCGCCCTGCCGGACGGTGAGATTCAGGCTGTCCACGGCGGTGACGTCCTTGTATTGCTTTGTGAGTCCCAGGGTTTGGATGGCGTCCATGCTATTGCCCCTCCTCAGCGCAAAAACGCGCCTTCAGTCCCAAGTAGGCATCGGTGAGCACATCGGAGACCGTCTCCATCTCCCAGTCCAGATAGGAGGTGGCGATCATGGACGCAATGCCGTGGACGAAGATCCACATCTCCAGGTGAAACCGCTCCGCCCTCTCTCGGTCGAGGCCTGTATTGCGCATGATGATGGGAAGGATCACGTCCAGCTCCTTGCCCGGCTTCACCGGCTGCCCCTTGCGATCAGACATGAAGAGCAGCTTGAAGAGCTCCTTCTCCTCCCGGGCAAAGCGGATATAGCCCATGCCGCTGGCCTTGTACGGGGGATACTTGCCCGCAGCCATGTCCTCGGCGAGAGTGCGTTGATACAGGTCCTGTGCGGCGACCAGTACCGCATCCTGTACTTCCTCCATGTTCTTGAAAAGCCCGAAGATCGGCTTTACCGAAGACCCCAGCACCTCAGCCAGGGCCCGGGCGGTGAGTCCGTCCGGCCCCTGGGAACGGGTCAGGTTCAGCGCGGCGCCTGTGATCTCCTCCCGGGTGAATTTGAATTTTGGCGACATCGACACGCCCTCCTGTCTTAAAGCATCAAACGTTGCGCAACGTCCGTTACCTATTATACACGCTTTCCGGGACAAGTCAAGAGGGAAAATGCGGCTCCGCCAAGTTTTTTTCAAGCGGCGGCGAAAAAAAGCAGGGAGACAGGAACTGTCCTGTCTCCCTGCGTCAGATGATAGGTGCTTGCGCTCAGCGGGTGCCGGTGGAGCCGAAGCCGCCGGCGCCCCGGTCTGTCTCGTCCAGGGTGTCCCGCTCCTGGAAGTCTGCGGTGATGTACGGCACGATGGCCAGCTGTGCGATCCGATCTCCGTGCTGTACGGTGCGGGTCTCTTGGGAGTGGTTGTGCAGGGCCACCATGATCTCTCCCCGGTAGTCTGCGTCTATTACGCCCACTTTATTGGCGGGGGCCAGCCCCTGCTTCGAGGCCAGGCCGGAGCGGGCGAAGATCAGGCCCACGCAGCCCTGGGGAATGGCGGCGGCGAGGCCGGTGTGGATGAGTACGGTGGTGCCCGGGGCGATCTCCACCGGGTCGTCTGCCAGGGCGTAGAGGTCTGCCCCTGCGGCGTCCGCGGAGCCGTAGGCCGGGAGCTTCGCCCGGGGATCCAGGCGCTGAATGGGTACGGGATAGACAGGCATATGGGGATCCTCCTCAGACGGTGATGGGCTGGATGTACATGTCTCCGTCCCAGAGCACGATCACGCCGGTGGCCAGTGTCTTGGGCACATCGATGATCCGCTGGTTGGAGGAGCCCCGGAAGCGGAGGTTCAGGTCCTTCAGATCCTCCACGAAGGGGCCGTCCACCAGGATGTCGATGTAGGAGAGCATCTCGTTGGTGTACTCGCAGCGGGCATCGCTCTCCCCCAGAAGCTCTTCCAGCCGGTACCCGGTGTAGCACCACACCTTCTTGCTGGGGTACAGCTGCTTTACCCGGCGGAGCAGGGGCAGCAGCCCCTTCTGGTTGGCCGGCTCAAAGGGCTCGCCGCCCAAGAGAGACAGGCCTTTGATGTGGTCCGGGGCCAGGGCCTTTAAGATCTTGTCCAGGTCCACCTGGGTGAAGGGGCGGCCGTATTTGAAATCCCAGGCCTCCTGGTTGAAGCAGCCTGGACAGTGGCGGGTGCAGCCAGAGACGAACAGGGACACACGGACGCCGGGACCGTTGGCCACATCGACCCATTTGATGGTAGCGTAATTCATGCTCTCTTTCCTTCCTGCCGGAAGCCCGGCGGTTGTTCTTGTCGCCTCAGATGGCTTAGTTGGAGTGTAACACAGGACGGCCCCGGGGGCAAGAACAAATTGGAAAGAATGCCGGATTCCATCATTTACCAGAAAATCTGTTTGCCGCAGAAGACCAATTCAGATGGAATAGAAGAGGGCCTGATGGGTGTGGATTCCCATCAGGCGCAAGGGCTCAGATGCGGCGGGACAGGGCCGGGTCCTCTGCCAGAAAGTACAGCAGCCAGCACACCGCCAGAAGGTCTGCCGAGCCCCCGGGGGACAGATTCCGCCGGATGAAATCCTGGTCCAGAAAGGCCAGATCAGCCCTGGTAACGGGCCGCTGCAGCCGTTCCCGCAGGTTCTTCTGCAGGATGAGCTGTTCCTCCCGGCTGGCCCGCTTCATGAGGTTGGTGTCCGCCGCCGCAGCCATGAGATGGAGGAGGGCCATGCCGCCGGCCTCATCCGGGGACTTGCCGGCCTGCAGCGCCTGCTCCAGGGCGGGAAGTCCTACCTGTGCCGCGGTGGGAAAGCCCGCTGCCGCCTCGCCCCGGATGCCGGTGACGTCGTACGCGTGATACAGCCTGCCACCGGCGGTGTCCGGCTTGTGCGCCCAGTCTTCCAGGGCGCTGCCGGCAATGGCGCCGGCCTCCCGGAGGATGGATTCTGTGCTGATGGGTTCTCGCCTGCCGTATAGGCGCCCTGCCGCCCCGCAGAGGATCCCTACGGAGAAGATAGCGCCCTTGTGAGTGTTCACCCCGTCTGTGGCCGCCCGCATGGCGGCCTCCGCCGATTTCCCCATGGTGCGGAGAAGGGCAAAGGTCTTGGTACTGTCCGCCTGGGCGGTGCGGATGCCGGCAGCTGCCATGTCCCGGAGAGAGGGGGTGATGGCGGTGGTGCTGGTAAGGAAGGTGTAGAAGTCCATGTCCTTGTGGGCGCCGCTGTTGTCCCGGTCCACCAGGCCTGGCTTTGGGGTCACGGAAACCTCGTAGAGCAGGGCCTTGGCGGCGAGAGAGGCGATCTTGTCTGCAAAGGTATTCTCCAGATGCCTGCGGATGGTCTCCCTTGTGAAGGCCTGGAGCTCCTGTACCGTGTGCAGCCGCCTGGAGGCGCAGACAGAGGCAGGCTTGCCGCAGAGCAGACACGTTCGGGGTGCGGCGCCGATCTCGGTGCGGTCTACCTTGCTGCCGTCCAGGCGGAGGACATCGATGTCGAAGAAGCGGCCCAGGGGGTGGTGCTCCTCCAATGCCGTGGTGGTCTCCTTGACGCGCAATGCCTCCCCGGACACCGCCAGATATGCCTGGCAACCGGTGGGCTCCACGGTGTCTTCAATCGCCAGAATGGGGATCCGGTCTGCGGTGAGGTGGCCCTTCAGGAGGAACAGGCCCTCCCGAAAGGCGGAGACGATGTCCTCGCTGATCTTCACCGGGCCGGCGATGTTCATGGTGAAGGAGATGAGGGGGGACTGGTACTGGCTTAATAACGCCTGCTGCCGCCAGACCCGGCGCTCCCGGGCGTCCAGGACCTCTGCCAGGGTGATTTCGCGTACTTCCATCGGTGCCTCCCCTCAGTGGTGCCGGACTTCTCCGGCGGTGCGGATGGCCTCTAATACCGGCTCAGCCGCCGGGCTGTGGAGCCAGTTCCAGGTGGGGGCTGGGAGATAAGCGCGGGTTTCCTCCAGCTTTCCCGCCTGGAGCATGGCTCGGACGGTGCTGGCGCTGATCACTGCCTCCTCCGCCTGCTTTCGGGGGAACACCTCCAGGGCGATCCCCGCCGCCGGGAGGCACTCCGCCATGGTGCGGTTATAGAGGTCCGTCACGAGACTGGTGGGTTCCTCCCCCACAAATCTTCTGGTGATGCCCAAGGCCTCGGCAATCCGAGCGAAGAGGGCCGCATCCAGACGGGCGTGTCCCTCCGCCACCAGGGCCGCGTCCTTCAGAAAGTAGCTGGGGAAGGTGTTGGCGGAGAGGAGATAGCTGCCGGTGCGGTGATAGACCAGATTCGTGAGATGGGCGGTGCCCTCCTGGACCAGCTGCTCCCGGACTTTGGCGGGGAAGAGGCTCACGTCCTCGCTGACGATAAAGACGTGGACCAGGCTGCAGCGCTTTGAGGCCTGCTCCAAAAGATACTGGTGGCCCAGGGTGAAGGGATTGGCGTTTAATACCACGGCGCCGATCTCCCCCGGTACCGGTATAGCTGGCGTCTCTTTCTGCAGCTTCTGGAGATAGTTTGCAAAGCCGGTGCGGCGGTTCTCCATGAACACCAACTTTCCCGGGATCTCGGCGATGGCGGTGAAGCCTAAGCTCGCGAAGATGGGAGCGGTGCTGTTCTTGGTGAAGAGGAAGAGGTGGGTGTTGCCCCGCTGCAGCTGGTACTCCGTGAGATGGAATACCACGTCTGCCATGAGGCCCTCTCCCTGGTGGCGGCTGTCTGCGGCGAGACAGCGCAGGGTGTCCCGAAAGCAGCTGCCGGTGGCTACAGGCATACCCTCCTCGTTCAGGAGAGCGCAGGTGTAGTCTAAATTTTGGTCCCGCTGGATGCCCTCCTGTTCCAACAGCTGGTCTACCAGCTCGTTGAGGCGGCGGTTCTTCGGGGAGACGGCGCACAGTGCGTAGCCCATAAGAGCAGTCCTTTCTGCGGTTTTTATCGCCCCGGCAGGACCCGAGGGTCCCGCCGGGGCGGTTGGCGAACGTGGTACAGAACGACTTGGAGAGATGGGTGCTGGGGTTGGAGAGAGTTTGAGAGATTGCGGTGCTGAGGTATGGAGAGATTTTGAGAGAGATTGGAATGTGTTACATGGGGACCCAGGAGAGATTGGGCGCTGGGGGAACGGAGAGCGATGGGGTCAGACGGTGTAGTCCTTCACCTCACGGACCACGTCCATGATGGTGCCGTCTCGGGCCTCGATGATGCCCACGATTCGGTCCCCGAACTGGACGGGATCCGGCTCGCCTACGATCTTGTATGCGATGTCCCGGAGCTCCTCGATGGTCTTGAGGGGCACGCAGTCTGCGGCCTTCAGGGCGTCCAGGATGTCCTGCCGGGCGGGGTTCACGGCCACGCCGTAGTCCGTTACCACCACATCGATGGACTCGCCGGGGGTGGTAACTGTGGTGACATCGGTGCAGATGGCGGGGATTCTGCCCTGGAGCAGCGGGCAGATCACGATGGTGCACTTGGCGCCCTGTGCCGCATCGGGATGGCCGCCCTGGGCGCCGGTGATCATGCCGTCTGAGCCCACCACCACGTTGCAGTTGAAGTGGGTGTCCACCTCGAGAGCGGCCAGCACCACGTAGTCCAGCTTGTTGACGAAGCAGCCCTTGTTGAAGGGGTTGGCGTAGGCGCCGGCGCTGATGCGGTGGTGGTTGGGCCGCTTCACGGAGTTCACGGCGAATAGGTCGAAGTCCTGGGTGTCCAGCAGCTTGCCCACGAGACCCCGGTCCAGCATGTCCACCATGCCCTTGCTCATGCCGCCCACGGCAAAGCCCATCTTGATGCCCCGCTCCTCCATGATCTTGGCCAGGGAGGCTGCGGAGGCGATGGAGGCGCCGCCCACGCCCGTCTGATAGCTGAAGCCGTCCTTGAACCACGGGGTGTTGATGACAACTTGCGTGCAGTAGTCCGCCATCATGAGCTTGCGCACATCGGTGGTGGGTTTCGCCGCGCCGGTGGCGATCTTCTCGGGGATGCCGATGGCGTCTACCACGCAGACGTAGTCCACCCGGGTCATGGCGATGTCCGCCGGGAAGTTGGGGAAGGGGACCAGGCAGTCTGTGATGGCCACCACCTTGTTGGCGTGCTGGCCGTCTACGAAGGAATAGGAGAGCACGCCGCAATCGGATTTGCCGCCGATGCCCTTGCAGTTGCCGTAGTCATCGCAGGTGGGGGCGCCGATGAAGGAGATGTCCAGCACCGTCTCGCCGCTCTGGATGGCCCGGACCCGGCCGCCGTGGGAGCGCATGATGGCCAACTTCTGGAGCTTGCCCCGGGAGATGGCCTCGCCGATCTTGCCCCGGACGCCGGAGGACTGGATGCCGGTGATGGTGCCGTCCTCGATGTAGGGGAGCAGGGCATCGTGGGCCTTGCCCAAGGAGCTGGCGCAGATGGTGACGTCTTTGAAGCCCATGTCGTGGACTTCTTTCATCACCATGTTTACCACCAGGTCGCCCTCGCGGAAGTGGTGATGGAAGCCAAGGGTCATGCCGTCATGGGCGCCGCACTTGATGAGGGCCTCCCGGATGGAGCCCACCATCTTGCTGGTGTTGTGGTCCAGAACCGGTTTCACGATGGGGCCCTGTTTGTGGTATTCCACGCCCTCTTTGTAGTTGTTGCCCTGGAAGACCTCCTTGCCGGTGATCTTCAGGATTTCCTCGGGAATGTCTCTGCCGACAGCGTTAATCTTGAGTTCCCGGGTATATTTTACTAGTACAATCTCCACTGGCACTGGCTGATAGCCTACCAGATCAGGCCCCTGGTGCACTTGCTTGGCTAGCCATCCGCGCAATGGTCTTTTTGTTCAAAGATCCTTTGGGGCGACCAGGTCCGCGCTTCACAGGTGGGTTTGCAGCCTCAGCAGCCTTCCGCGCAATGGTCTTTTTGTTAAGTGATCCCTTAGGGCGGCCTTTTCCTCTTTTAGGTGGAACAGG
Source organism: uncultured Oscillospiraceae bacterium (assembly GCA_947629915.1). Taxonomy (GTDB): domain Bacteria; phylum Bacillota; class Clostridia; order Oscillospirales; family Oscillospiraceae; genus Enterenecus. Next base: position 99,095 of record CANRFN010000002.1, read on the forward strand.
TGTTACCTCATCGGGGGGAACCGTAGTCTTCTCATCGGAGTGCTGTGCCTCAGAACAAACGCAGGAATCTTGATTCTCATGTTCCTGATGTTTAGGATTTTGGTCAAGCTGCTTCTCGCTTGTCCTAGCCGGTTTTCCACCCGTTCGTTTCGTTGGAGGCTCAGGCGGAACGCTACCGGATTCTGGATAGTCATATGCCAGCCTCCCATCCACAAACGGCAGTTTAACAGGACTTTCAAATTTGAATAGTTTATATATCTCACTTCCGGGTGCTTGAGGAGGAAATATTGTGATTCCGTCTTTATAAATCAAGCATTTTTGATTACGGAGGGACAAAAGCTTTCCACCCAAAAATAAATCGACTTCTTTAAATCTCATTTGAAGCATTTTCACAACGATGCATGCGATATAGGAGATAGCGAGGTGCCCTTTGAATGTCTCTGGGGACTGTGTCCTCAGTGGGAGTAATTTGGTGTAGTTTTTTGCGAAATCAAATATTTGTTCAGCTGCCTGCCTTTGATAATATGCAGGCAGAATCTCATCTATTGTATATTCAAATCCGGAAATAATCCCAAAAACTCCTTCATCATGCATGAGATCATATACCATATCCTTAGTTAACTTCTTTTTGCTGGCTCTATCGAACAATTTATGCCTTTCGTCAGTCATCCGGTTCATATCTATTCCGAGATAAAGCCATGCGGGCATATCCTCATTTGAGCCAACAAAAACTTGTCTCTTTTTGATGAAAAGATATCTATCTTGATACTGAACAAAGTTTTCTCTATTGTTCATAGAGGCCATTTCTTCTTCAACCATTTTGAGGAGGCGTTTATCATTAGAATCAGCACGTACAATGTATCCGATTTTGCACTCCTTTTTTTCTTTGTCATAGAACAAGTCGAGGTTTGTTCCAGAATCATACCCGGCATCAATAATACACAACGAAACATCTACACCGAGCTCTTCGAGATTAGCTAGGACGAATTCAAGTGTGCTTACATCAACGACATTTCCATGAATTGGGGTGTAATATAAAGGAAGACCAGTTGAACGCTGAACAACATAGATCAAGCGGACCTCGTTGTGAAGAACACCATTGTGAATATTTTTGCACGTCATAGGCATGTGTATGCTATTTGGAAGTCCCGTGCTATCAATTAATATTGCATGATCCTTACAATAGTGCTCATTGATGAATGAGATATAGTTTTTTTGAAATACTTGCGTTTTACTTTCCCGCCCAACAGATGCGAGGAAATCGCTGATACGCTGTCCATTAAAATCAGCTTTTGGATAGAGGTATTTAACAATATTCCCTTTATACCAAGTAATTGCGTCACTGTTTGCCAAATTCGACAAAACATAGAATAGAACCATGGCGTGTAGCGTATCTGGATTCCCATACTTGAGCGTATCAATAACATCCATAAATCCGGTAGAACGTATAAACCAATCAACAAAAAAGGCATCTCCAAAATCCAGTGCATCATCCGCCTTCTCCCGTCTGCGCCTATCATTAAGTACTGGGGGCACGTAGGATTCCGGCGGTGTGCCATACTGATTTGTTTCTAAATTAAATGTAAATATGCCACGCTCCTTGCTTTTATATATGCCGGCCTCTCTGTCAATTACTCTTCCAAGATATTGACTTGATACAACGTTTTTCCCGCCAACTCTTTTTGACTCTCCAATGTATGCATAGCTTTTGTCTGGTCCCGTATAAAAAATATACACGAAAAAAATCACCCCTAAAGAAAAAATACCCCCCAAATAATAGGGCTCGCCGGGGAGTACTAGTAAGGAACAGTCCACTAGTACAATAGCATATTTTGGGGAATATTTCAAGGGGGTTTTTAAAAAAACCTAGGAATTTCAACGGTTCTGGCCTAAAATAGCAGGGGAGATTTATTGGCCAAAATATGTACTAGTAAAATCAGCCCGGGAAGTCAAGTTAATCATCTCACAGTTCCCCCTTATACACGCCGGATGCTTTCGCCAGCTCGATGGTGCGCTTGGCGCCGTCATAGAAGGCGATGTCGATCATCTTGCCGTCCACCGTGAACACGCCGATGCCCAGCGCCTTCTTCTCATCGATCTCCCGCACCACTTTCTCGGCGAAGGTGATCTCCTTGGGGGTGGGGGTGTAGATCTCATGGACGATGGAGATCTGTCTGGGGTTGATGATGGACTTGCCGTCGAAGCCCATCTGCTTGATGGTCTGGACCTCTTTCCGGAAGCCCTCCATGTCGTCCAGGTTGGTGAACACGGTGTCGAAGCACTGCACACCGGCGGCCCGGGCGGCGATGATCATCATCTGCCGGGCGCCCATGAGCTCCACGCCGGTGCCGGAGATGGTGGTCTGCAGGTCCTTGGTGTAGTCTCCGCCGGAGAGGGCCACGCCGAAGAGCCGGTCCGAGGACTCGCAGATCTCCAGGGCGTGCATCACGCCCTTGGCGGACTCCAGAGCCGCCATGATGAGCACCCGGCCGGGCTCCACGCCGAACTCCTTCTCGGCCTCCGCCACGGCGTCTGCCACCATCTGTACATCTTTGGCGGTCTCGGTCTTGGGGATGCGGATGGAGTCGCAGCCGCCGGCCACGGCGGCGCGGATGTCCTCCCGCCAGAGATCGGTGTCCAGGCCGTTTACCCGGACCACCCGCTCCACGCCCCGGTAGTCGATCTCCCGGAGGGCGTGGAACAGGGAGAACCGGGCGGCGTCCTTCTCCTTCTCGGCCACGGCGTCCTCCAGGTCCAGCATGATGGAGTCTGGCTTATAGATGTACGGGTCCTTGATCAGGCCGGGCTTCTGGGCGTTGAGGAACATCATGGTTCTTCTCAGCCGCTTCTTGTTCGGATGGCTCATACGATGGCACCTCCCCAGGGCAGGTCTGCCCTCTGTCCTACGCTGCGATACACCGCGGCCTCCACCCGGGCCTTGATGGTGCAGTCCAGAGCGCCCTTGTCCACGATGCGGACCTTGGCGTCCTGGACGCCCAGCCGGTCCAGGGTCTCCAGGGCGATCTTGCGGATCTGCCGGCCGTACTGGCGGATCACCGCGCTCTCCAGCTCCAGCTCCACCGAGCCTTCGCCGGGTTCCACCGTCACCATGCAGTCGCTGGACTCCAGCGTGCCGGCGATGGCGGCCTTCACGATTTCCATGGTCATTTCCCCTTTGCTATGATGGTATGGGCCCGGGCCGCTTCACGCGGCCCGGGGAAAGCTTGACGTGCTCAGAAGAGACCGCCCAGGCTGAAGACGCCCAGGGCAGCCATCAGGACGTTCACCAGAACGTTGGCCACAGACAGGAGGAACAGGTTCCGGAAGAGCTTGTTCATCTCATCGTTGGTGGTCTCCTTGGAGGCGGAGTAGGAGGACATGATGATGGCGCCGCCGGTGGACAGCGGGCTGATGGCAGCGGCGAAAGAGGTGGCGGTGATGGCGGAGATCAGCTCCACATAGTTCACAGAGGTGAACTGGGTGGCCACCTGATCTGCCACCGGGAACAGGGCGGGCATCACTACGCCAGTGGTGGAGGACACCCAGGACAGGATGCCGGAGGTGGCGGCCAGGATGGGCACTGCGGTGTGCTCGTTCATGAAGCTCTGGAGGAACTCAGAGACCATGGTGATACCGCCCAGTTTGTCGATGACGGCCACCAGGGAGCCCACGCCGCAGATGAAGATCAGGGTGCCCCAGGGGATGCCCTTGATGGCGGCCTTCTCGTCGGCGGCGCCAGCGAGAATCAGAATGGCTGCCATGATGAAGGCGAAGAGGCCGGTGTCCAGCTTAAAGCCGATGCAGCAGATCACCATGATCACGATGGCGGCCACGGTGAGCAGCTGGTGCTTGTTGAACTTGGGAATCTCGGAGAGCTTCAGGGGGTTGTCTGCCTTTACCTTGTAGCTCTTGGAGCCGATGTAGATGATGAGGGTGAACACAAAGCCGGAGAGCAGGGTGCTGAGAAAGAGGTGCGCCTCAAAGCCGGTGTGGCCCATGGGCTCGGAGAGCTCCTTGGCCAGAAGGCCGGTGAGGGACAGGGGAGAGGCGCAGCCCGCGTTGGCGCCCAGTTTGGCGAAGAGGGCGGTCACCCAGGGGTTGATCTTCATCTCGAAGGCCAGGTACATGGCGAAGGTGGTCATGAGAATGCCGGCGGCGATGTGGCCGGGGCCGATGGCGGAGATGAAGGCGGAGAGGACAAACATCAGGATGGGGATCAGCACCGTGTTCTTGCCCACCAGGGCCACGATCTTCTTGGAGAAGAGGTCCAGGGTGCCGTTCTGGGAGGCCATGCCGAAGAGAAAGGTGACGCCCACCAGGGTGACGAACATGGAGCTGGAGAAGCCGCCGGCCACCAGTTTTGCCGCCTGGCTGCTGGTCTGGCCGCTGAAGATGGCCAGGGCGAAGGCCACGCCCAGGGACAGGAAGCCCAGGTTGACCTTCTTGATGAAGCCGATGGCCACCACGATGGCCAGCACAATCAGGGAGATCACGGGCATATAGGGCTCAAGAAAAGGAAACATATTTTTATTCGCCTCCAAATGGTTTCAGGTGTGCTGGAGATCCGGGTCACTGGATCGCGCCGGTCTTGGTGAGGAGATCCACCATGTTGGTTCTCCACTTGGCGATGTAGTCCTGGGCCTCCTTGCCGGTGTAGCCCAGGGGGTTGATGTAGAAGTAGCCCAGCATGGTCTTGTAGCTGGAGTCTGCATAGGCCTGGGAGAAGGCGTCCTGCAGGATCTTCACGATGTTCTCATCGGTGCCCTCTTTCACGAAGATGCCGTAGAAGGGGCCCCAGGGGAGATACTGGGCGAAGTCCGGGTACTCCGCGGTGACCAGGGGCACATCGCTCATCATGGACACCGGCTCGGTGGCCAGCATGCAGAGCCACTTGAGATCGCCGGACTTGTACTCCTGATAGCCCATCTGCACCTTGCAGACGGTGAAGTCGCACTGGCCGTTCAGCACGGCCTCTTTGGCGGAGGCATCGCTGCTGTACTCCACCTGCTCAAAGGTGGCGCCGGTGACGCCGGTGATCATGGCGGCAACCTCCCAGGGGAGACCGCCCTTGCCGGTGGTGGCCAGCTTCACAGCGGTGCCTCCCTTGGCGGCGTTCACGAGATCCGTGAGGGACTTGTACGGGGCGTCCTTGCCCACCACGATGCCGGTGGTCTCATCGCCGATGAGGAGAATGCAGGTGAAGTTGTCGTAGGTCAGGCTGGAGATGCCCAGTTTGTCGTAGAGGGCCGGGTTCTCCGCGCCCATCAAGAGGTTCAGGCCGTCTGCGGACTGGTGGTACACGAACTCCGTGGCCACCGCGCCGGTGTCTCCGGTCTTGTTGGTGAGCACCAGGTTGGTGTTCAGTTTGTCCTGGGCCAGCACCGCCAGGGGCCGCATGATGGAGTCCGTGCCGCCGCCCACGCCCCACTGAATGATGCCGTTGAGTTCCTTGGGGGGATAGCCGATCACGTTGCCGATGTTGCCCTCGGCGGCGGAGAGGTCCCCCTCCGAGGTGTCCGCCTGGCAGCCCGCCAGGAGGGAGAAGGCCAGCACTGCCGCGAGAAGGGCGGCCAGCCATTTCAGCCGTTTCATAGAATTCCTCCTTCAAACACCACTCAGAGGCGGATGGTGGCGGTGCCCTCCAGCAGCAGGTTGGCCGTGCGGAAGCCGAAGGTGTCCTCAATGACGGGCTCCGGGCCGTTCTCCTGGAAGTCCACGCCGCACTCCAGGATGCCGCCGGGGTGGCCGATGCGGATGAACTGGGTGTCTGCATTGGGGTTCAGCACCTGCTGCACGATGCTGCCGGGCACCACGGCCGCGGCGGCGGTGCACATGGCGCCGGTCATGGCATAGCTGGGATGGGTCTTCTGCATGGACATCATGCGGCTGAGAAGGTCGATGTCGCCTTTGCCGATGGCCTTGCCGTCCGCCGTGACGTAGTCCTCCGGCTCCCCCACAAAGGTCATCTTGGGGATGCCCGGGGTGTCCCAGGCGGAGCGGGTGTAGTCCTCGATGAGGCCCAGCTTCACCGCCGCGAGGCCCCGGACGGTCTCCAGCAGGTCCAGCTTGGCTGCGTCTGCGTTCAGCTCATCCGGGAGCTCCTTGCCGGTGAGGCCCAGGTCCTTGGCCTTTACGAAGACAAGGGGGTTGGCGGCGTCCACGATGGAGACCTGTACCGGGCCGAAGCCGGGCACGTCCAGGGTGTCCACCGCGTTGCCCGTGGGCAGCAGGCCGTGGCCCAACGTGCCGGAGGGCTGGACGAACTTCAGCCGGATGGGGGAGGCGGTGCCGGGGACGCCTGCGATGGCAAATGTGCCGCTGTATGCCACCTCGCCGCCGGGGGTCTGGACATCGCTGATGATGATCTTGTCCGTGTTGGTGTTGTAGATCCGCACCGAGGTGGTGCCGTCCTTGGCCTCCACCAGGCCCTTCTCGATGGCGAAGGGCCCTACCCCGGAGGAGATGTTGCCGCAGTTGCCCTTGTAGCTCACCAGGGGCTTATCCACGGAGACCTGCGCAAAGGTGTAGTCCACATCGGCGTCCGGCCGATCGGACTTCTTCACGATGGCCACCTTGCTTGTGACGGACTGGGACCCGCCCAGGCCGTCGATCTGCTTCTTGTCCGGGCTGCCCATCAGCCGGAGCAGCAGGGGCTCCCAGGCGTCATGATCCGCCGGCAGGTCTGTCTCCAGCAGATACACGCCCTTGCTGGTGCCGCCCCGCAGGATGGACACCGGCAGCTTCACTTTTTTCCCTTCCATACGCGTGTTCCTCCTCGTATCAATTTCCGCCTTTGCGGGTGCGGTTGTAGTTGATGAGCGACCCGCAGCGGATGATCTCCTTCTCCTCATCGGTGAGAGCGGCCACCTTCAGGGACAGGGGGTGGACCTTCTCGCCCAGCACCCAGGCGGGGATCTCCGCCATGTCGCCGTCCAGGGCAGACAGGATGTTGGGGACAAAGATGTAGTCGTCATCGGCAAAGTCCGCCTCGCCGTTGAGGACGAAGGGAACCATGCCCCAATTGATGAGGTTGGAACGGTAGCGCTTGGTGGCGTACTCCTGGACGATGTTGGCGCCGCCCAGAAGAACGCGCTGGCAGGAGGCGGCCTGCTCCCGGGCGGAGCCGTCTCCCGGCTTCACCGCGTAGATGGTGCTGGAGAGGTCCACGTCCCCGTCCTGAATGTCGGCGCAGCCGGGGAGGGTGCGCACCTGGTCCAGGACCTTGGCCACTTCCGCCGGGCAGTTGCCGGCCTTGCGGGCCTTCTCGTTGTTCATGACAGCCTTGGCCTTGCCCACATACTCCGGCACCCGGCGGCTCAGGGTAAACTCCGCCAGGCCCATGGGGTTGGAGCGGAAGGAGCCGGTCTCGCCGGAGGGGATGAGCTCGTCTGTGGTGGTGACGGGATCGGTGATATAGGCGCAGACCTTCAGCAGCATGTGCTGGTTCAGGGCGGGCAGCTCCGGCCAGTCCTTGATGTTGGGGCCGCAGACCAGGGTCTCGTTGAGGTCGCCCTTGCCGAAGCCCTGATACACCCGGTGCTCGTAGGCGGTGGGGTCGTAGGTGAAGGCGGGGCACTCGTAGGTGTAGCCCAGCTCATCGGCGGCGGTGATCCGGCCGCCGTTGGCCGCGGTGGCCGCCACAGAGCGGGCGTCCATCAGGGCCACGCTGGCGATCTGGCCGTTGCCGGGCTTGGAGCCCTCCCGGTTGGGGAAGTTGCGGGTGGTGTGCCGCACGGAGAGGCCGCCGTGGGCCGGGGTGTCTCCTGCGCCGAAGCAGGGGCCGCAGAAGGCCGTGCGGATGGTGGCGCCCGCCGCGATCAGCTTCTCGATGGCGCCCTTGCGCACCAGGTCCAGCATGACCGCCTGGCTGCTGGGGTACACGCCCAGGGCGAACTCGTCTGTGCCGGTGCTCTTGCCGTCCAGGAGATAGGCCGCCTCCATGATGTTGGAGTACGTGCCGCCGGCGCAGCCGGCGATGGTGCCCTGGTCTGCGTACAGGGCGCCGTCCTTTACCTTCTCCCACAGGTTCAGGTGCAGGTCCGGGCGCTTGATGAGCTTCTTGGCGTCCTCTTCCACGGCGTGGAGGATGTCGTCCAGGTTTGCGTTCAGCTCGCGGATCTCGTAGCCGTTAGAGGGGTGGAAGGGCAGGGCGATCATGCTGTGAACGGTGGAGAGGTCCACGTAGACGCAGCCGTCGTAGTAGGCCACATCGGCGGGATCCAGCTGCCGGAAGTCCTCGGGCCGTCCGTGGGCGGTGAGGAAGGCCTTGGTGTCCTCATCGGTGCGCCAGACAGAGCTGAGGCAGGTGGTCTCGGTGGTCATGACATCGATGCCGTTGCGGTAGTCCGTGCTCATGGTGGAGACGCCGGGGCCCACAAACTCCATGACCTTGTTCTTCACTATAGAGTCGGACTTTGGAGTAGATCAGTTCCATTCTTGGAAACAAATTGAATCAATAAAAATAGCAAAATATTCCATGTAAAAAAGAGGAAGCCAAAATAGGCTTCCTCTTTTTTACAATCTAGGTTGCCAATTTATTCCATCGTGTAAATAAACTCCTAAATATTCCTTTTAATGGGAGTTGACTTCCTTTTAAAAATATGCTACTATGGGAGTCGATTCTTTTGAAAAGGGGGTGAGTAAGCGATGAGGACCGACTACTATCACAATAAGAAAAATGGGTGTGTCTATGTATACCAAGCAGAGAGCTACTATGACCCAGCTAAGAAGCGATGCGGAACGCGGAGGAAGCTCATAGGGAAGCTGGACGAGAACGGTGAGGTGATACCAACAGGGAAGCGTGGGCGCCCACCGAAGCAACCAAGCATGGATGCTGAGGGCGGAGCAATGCCCTCCACGGGCTCCGTCAGCAGCGTCAATATCACCACAGATCAGGCTGAGCAGGATGAGGAACTTGCCAGGCTGCATACTGAGCTAGCACAGCTCAAACTCGAGAACCTCGAGTTGAGGAGCATCGTCGATTCGATTGTCAATGCCGTTTCCAGATATAGGTAAAAGGCAACAAAATGCCCCGTCCCAGCCGATATCTGGGACGGGGCACCGGAGGAGAACTGTCACAACCCAAGCGCACAGATCGATAATCAAAAGTACAAAATCTACGTATATTCAGCCGCTATTTGAACTGGAGGTACCGAAAATGTTTGAAATTTTGCGATTCATCCAGGACCAACTGATATACTTCCTGGGATGCTTCAATTCACCTTCCTATCAGATTTTTGTGCTCATCGTGATGGGCATGCTTATGAAGCGGGACCATTATGGTGTCACATCCCTAGTACGCGGCCTCGAGATTAACCCAAAGCACTATTGCTCCCTCCTCGACTTTTTCCACAACCGATTGATCGATTTGAATCGGATCCGCCTGTCATGGTATCGTTGCTTGGCGGACCATAAGCAAGTATACACAACCAACGGCAAAGTCGAGCTTATTGGAGACGGTACAACAAAAAAGCACCAGTTGGGTAATATTCCCGGTGTCTATAAGCAATACAAATATGGGGACAAAATGGTGCAGGTCTCATATTTCTTTGGTATGTTTTGGGGCACAGTAGGTGTGGTATGCGCTTCATCAGGCGGTTTCTATTGCATACCAGCTTTTTTAAGCATACAACAAGGTCTCAAATCACTAAAGCTATGGTTCGATACCATATCTCCGGAAAGAGTAGAATATGTTGAGCAACATACAAAGTCGCATATTGAGCAGATAATGGATGGTGCTGCTGAAGTGGCAAAAGGAATGGGACGGCCTTGCATAGTCTCTCTCGATCGGTACTTCCTTTCAACGCCCCTACTGAAACGGATGGACGTGGCGAATGCCTCTCAGCGCATTATTGATGTTGTGGCTCGGGTTCAAAATCCTTGTAGCGCATACGAACTACCCCCGGCTCGTGAGCCCCACCAGCGAGGTGCTCCGAAAAAGAAAGGCGAAAAAGTAGAGATTTTCAAACTTTTTGACCAAAAAGATCTCTTTTCTGAGGCAAAAGTGTTCCTGTATGGCAAAGAGGAAGTTGTAAAGCGTCATGCTGTGAAGCTATTGTGGCACAAGCATCTGATCCAGTTTGTCCTGGTTATCCGGCAAGACGGTTCTAAAAGTGTCTTTGCCAGCACTGACCTGGAGCTTTCCCCGGAGCAGATCATTGAGGTCTATAGCCGCAGGTTCAAGATCGAGTTAGGCTTCCGCAGCCTGAAGCAAGTTATGGCTGCTTTCTCTGGAAGGTTCTGGTCCAAGGATCTGCCCAAGCCCAATCGTTTCAAGAAGAAGGATGAACCAGACAGCCTCGCCCAAGTCACCGACCCAAAACAGCGGGAACTGATCCTGGATACCATAGAGGCACATGAGCGCTTCGCCACCATGGCTGCTATCGCAATGGGTATCGCCCAGATGATCGCCGCTAACCCTGTCTTTGCTAAAACTGTCAGGAAACACCGCTGGCTGCGCACTCCCCACAAAGGGGACACCGTGTCCGAGGAGACAGTGGTCTACTACCTCTCCTCCCGAATTTCGACCATACTGCGTTATGCGCCCGTTTTCAACGCTATTGCAATAATTCGCGATTACCAGGAACCCCTGGATTTGCCCCAGAAGGACTCTCGGGGCGGCTCCAAAGCCGCCTAACGCCCTCCGGAACCCCTCCGGGGCCCCTCTGAGACGCTCTCGGCCTTCCGGAGCCGTCTCGAAATGGCTGCTGCATCCTTACAAGTAAATTTTTACCAGAATTCGCAGAGCTGTCGCAGGGGGGCACTCTGTGCTTTTTTGAATTGACATTAAATCGATACTTTAACATTATTTACCGCAAAGTCAGACTGTATAGTTCTTCACATAGCCATTTTTAAAGACCGCGGATACGATGGCGATGGCGATGTCCTGGGGGCCGATGCCCGGGCGGGGCTTGCCGTCCAGGTACACGCATATGACCTCCGGGTAGTCCGCATCCCAGGTCTGCTCCAGAATCTGCTTCACCAGCTCGCCGCCGCCCTCGCCCACGGCCATGGTGCCGAGAGCGCCGTACCGGGTGTGGGAGTCTGAGCCCAGGATCATCTTGCCGCCGCCGGCCATGGTCTCCCGCATGTACTGGTGGATGACGCCCATGTGCGGGGGCAGGTAGATGCCGCCGTACTTCTTGCAGGCGGTGAGGCCGAAGACGTGGTCGTCCTCGTTGATGGTGCCGCCTACGGCGCAGAGGCTGTTGTGGCAGCAGGTGAGCACATACGGCAGGGGGAACCGGTCCAGGCCGGAGGCCCGGGCGGTCTGGATGATGCCCACATAGGTGAGGTCGTGGGAGGTGATGGCATCAAACTTGATGCGCAGGCGCTTGGGATCGCTGTTCTGGTTGTGGGCCTGCAGGATCCCGTAGGCGATGGTGCCTTTCTTGGCCTCCTCCTGGGAGACCTTGACGGCCCCGCCGGCCTCCTGTTCAGGGACCAGGGTCTTGCCGTCCAGTAGATAGACGCCGGAATCGTAGAGCTTTACCATGAAAATTCTCCTCTCTCGTTGCCTTGGACAGATTGCATAAAAATGGATGGGAAAACTGCGCCCATTTGCTGCAGGTAGAATACACGTTGGCGCCGAGAAAGTGAAATTCCAGTTTTTCATTGAAAGTATGGCAAGAGGCTATGACGGTCTATCTTTTCATGGAAGGAAGTTGGAAAAGTTGCCAAAGGGGTCTCCCAGGTTCGGTCTAGAGGTCTGGTGCGCCGGGGTGGGGGATAAGCCGTGGGGCGGTTATGCATTGTTGGAATGCCAAGTATGAAAAGCATTCATGGCAAACGGAAAAATATTGTGCTAGAATGGACGCACGGCAGCAAAAACGGCAGATAAATGCGGAAAGGAAGCGCCCCTGTGGATTTTAGAGAACTGACCTACGTGCTGGCCATCGCCAGACATCAGAACATCACCAAAGCGGCGGAATCCCTGTTTGTGAGCCAGCCCACCCTCAGCAAGTTCCTGATCGGCCTGGAGAAGGACATCGGTCTGCCTCTCTTCCAGAAGATCGGACACCGCTATCAGCTCACCTACGCCGGTGAGCGGTATGTGGAGACCGCCCAGAAGATCATCCGGCTGAAAAACGATCTGGACATGGAGATGGCGGACATCATCAAGCGGGACGTGGGCGTGGTAAAGGTGGCATTTTCCCCCATGCGCTGCTCCTACATGCTGCCTTTCACCTTGCCCGCCTTCCAGGCGGCCCACCCCAATGTGAAGGTGGAGATCTATGAGGGCTACGCCGATGACAACGACCGGAGGCTGCTCAGCGGTGAGATCGATGTCGCCTTCTACAGCAAGCCCAACCCCAACGACCTCAACCCCCAGATCGAGTACGAGACCCTGTGGCAGGAGGAGCTGTTGATCTGCACCTCGGAGAACCACCCCATCGGCCACTTCGCCCGGCCCAACCCGGCCAGCCGCTACCCCATGCTGAACCCGGCCCTCCTCCAGAAGGAACTGCTGCTGCAGATGCTGCCGGAGCAGCGGACCCGCCAGATCACGGACGACTACTTCCGCCAGCACGGACTCACCTTTGAGAACGTGGTGTACACCAGCAACCTGCGGGCCATCATGGAGCTCGTCAGCGTGGGCTACGGCGTGGCATTCATCTTCGAGTCTCACCTCCGACACCGGGAGATCACCCGGCCCATCCGTACATACAGCTTTGGCGAGCCCCGGAATCTCTGGGATTTTGTGGCCGCCTATCGGAAGGGCAGCTATGTCTCCAACTACGTCCGGGAATTCATAGAGATGACCCGGCAATACTTCCACAAGGAATAATCAGCGTGACCTCAGACGCCTTTCTGGTATGCGCACCTTCCAGACCCTGTCCGGCGTCTTTGATTAGGGGCTGCCGCGTGTGGGGGCGCGGCAGCCCCGCCCCTTTTGGGGGGATACCCCAGACAACATTGAAAACTGCAAACGCCCCTGTCCGCCGGGAAGCCGGCGGGCAGGGGCGTTGTGTGTATTCCGATGCGGGGGAGGTGTTTAGTGCCTGCGGCGGGTGATCCGCCGGAGAAACATCTCCTCCAGGAGGTGAAAGCGGGGGATCAGGGGGTCGTAGACGAGAAAACAGAGGTTGAAGAGGACGATGGTGGCGATGATGAGGCCCGCCCCCATCTCCTCCGGGAGGAAGAACAGCAGGAGAATCGCCTCCACAGAGAGGATGATCCCATTGTAGAGGAGGAGCTTCACGATGAGCCGGAGGGGCTGGGGTAGTTTCTGCAGCTTGGGGTACAGGGCCGGATACCAGCCGAAAAAGCAGAGGAACATGGCATTCTGCTCGATGTCTGGGCACAGCATGAGGCTGAGCAGGGAGATGGCGGCCCAGACCATCAGCTGGTATTTCACGCCGCAGGCCTTGCCGATGATCTCCAGGCACAGCCCTACAAACATCGGGGCGGCAAAGGTGCCGATGCCTGTGGCGGCCCCCAGCATCATAAGCACGATGCCCAGGGCGGCGGCGATGGAGCAGTACGCCAGGCGGTGGGCGGGTTTCATAGGGCGGATACAGATTCCTCCTTCCGGTCTGGATACAAACAGTGGGATACGAGGTGACCTCGGTATCCCACTGCGTGATGGTTGTTGTGTGTGACTGCGGCCCGGCAAATGCGCCAGAGCTTGTCCCGAAAAGGCGCTTGTCTCAGGACGGATGGAAGCGGGACGGTGGAACCGGTTGGGGATCAGAGATGCAGCACTCTGGCCTTGATCTCCTTGGTCTTGCCCACATTCCAGAAGTTCTCACCCAGGTACCCGCAGGTGCGGCGCACCACGTTCATCCGGTTGTGGTCCTTGTTGTGGCAGACGGGGCACTCCCACTCGTTGTCCTCGTTCACCATGATCTCTCCATCGTAGCCGCACACCTGGCAGTAGTCGCTCTTGGTGTTGAACTCGGCGTACTGGATGTTGTCGTAGATGAAGCGGACCACATCGGCCAGGGCCTCCAGGTTGTGGCGCATGTTGGGGATCTCGGCGTAGGAGATGCAGCCGCCGGTGGACAGCTTCTGGAACTTGGACTCGAAGGCGAACTTCTCGAAGGCATCGATGGGCTCCCGGACGTCCACATGGTAGCTGTTGGTGTAGTAGCCCTTGTCCGTGACGTCCTTGATGGTGCCGAAGCGCTCCTTGTCGATGCGGGCGAAGCGGTAGCAGAGGGACTCGGCCGGGGTGCCGTAGAGGGCGAAACCAATGTTGGTCTCCTTCTTCCACCGATCGGTGGTCTCCCGGAGGTGGGTCATGACGCGCATGGCGAAGTCTTCGCCCTCGGGCTCGGTGTGAGAGCAGCCCTTCACCAGTTTGGTGAGCTCATAGAGGCCGATGTAGCCCAGGGAGATGGAGGAGTATCCGCCGTACAGCAGCTTGTCTATGGTCTCACCCTTCTTCAGGCGGGCCAGGGCGCCGTACTGCCAGTGGATGGGGGAGACATCGGAGCGGACCCCCAGAAGGGCGTTGTGCCGGCACATGAGGGCCTCGAAGCACAGCTGCAGCCGCTCGTCCAGCAGCGGCCAGAACTTCTCCTCGCTGGGGCCGGAGAGGATGCCGATCTGGGGCAGGTTGATGGAGACCACGCCCTGGTTGAAGCGGCCCTCGAACTTGTAGTTGCCGTTCTCGTCCTTCCAGGGGGCCAGGAAGCTGCGGCAGCCCATGGGGGAGAACACGTTGCCCTCGCAGTTTTCCCGCATCTTCTTGGCGGAGATGTAGTCCGGGTACATGCGCTTGGCGCTGCATTTGACCGCCAGCTCCGTGAGGTAGTCGAAGGGACCGCCGGTGAGGTTGTTGCACTCATCCAGCACGTACACCAGCTTCGGGAAGGCGGGGGTGATATACACGCCGGACTCGTTCTTGATGCCCTGCAGGCGCTGCTCCAGGATCTCCTGGATGATGGCGGCGTTCTCGTGGATGTAGGGGTCTCCCTCCCGCAGCACCAGGAACAGGGTGACGAACGGGCTCTGACCGTTGGTGGTCATGAGGGTGTTGATCTGATACTGGATGGTCTGCACGCCGGAGCGGAGCTCGTCCTTGGTGCGGGCGGTGGCCAGCTTCTTCACGGTCTCCTCGTCCAGGTCCGGGGCTGCCTCCCGGGTCTTGCGGAGGTACTTCTCGTAGGTGAGCCGGAGGTACTTGCCCAGATGGCTCATCTCCACGGACTGGCCGCCGTACTGGTTGGAGGCCACGCAGGCGATGATCTGGGTGACGATGGTGCAGGCCACCTGGAAGCTCTTGGGGGACTCGATGAGCTTGCCGTTGATCATGGTGCCGTTGTCCAGCATGTCCCCGATGTTCACAAGGCAGCAGTTGAAGATGGGCTGGATGAAGTAGTCCGCATCGTGGAAGTGGAGCACGCCCTCGTCATGGGCCTTGGAGATGTGCTCCGGCAGGAGGATGCGGCGGGTGAGGTCCCGGCTGACCTCTCCGGCGATGTAGTCCCGCTGGGTGGAGGCGATGGCGGTGTTCTTGTTGGCGTTCTCCTCTGCCAGCTCCTTGTTGTCGTTGCGGATCAGGGAGAGAATGGACTCGTCTGTGGTGTTGGCCTTGCGGACCAGCGCCCGGGTGTAGCGGTAGATGATGTAGGCCTTGGCCAGCTCGTACTTGCCGGCGGCCATCAGCTTGGTCTCCACCATGTCCTGGATGTCCTCCACCAGCAGCCGGGGCTTGCGGGTGTTCGCCACGGCATCGGCGATGGCGTCCACGGATCCGTCATCCAAACGGTAGCATTCGTCTACCGCATCGTTGGCCTTGTGAATTGCATTCACGATCTTGCTGCGGTCGAAATCGACCACGGAATTGTCTCTTTTGATTACCTTCATTGTTCCATCGTCCCTTTTTCGAAATTCTCGCGTAGGCTAACGGTTTTCGGTTCTCTCCATTTTTCGGGGGGACCGTACAGATTCTGTAATTGTTGGAAATTCAAGGAGAATCAACTCCTCGAACACGAACACGCCCATCCTACTACATGTTGTGGTCGCTGTCAAGGACCAAAGGCAAATTTTCACAAAATGTAGGTTTCGGGGCCGATTGGGCCTCTCCTTTGGGACCCTTTGCACAGATGGCGCATAGACTGGACTGCACCCGGGCGGGGCTAAGGATTCCCAGAGCCGGTACTGCGGCCAGACAGGCCGAGCGGCCTTTCGTCCGGGCGCACGAAAGGAGCGTGCTTCATGAACCAAACGTATCTGAACTGCCCCTGGCAGGGAAGCGTCATGTCCGCGGAGGAGTTTGCCGCCCAGGTCGGTGCAGGCCGGAGCACCGGCTGCGGGCAGGCGGCAGTCCAGCAGACCGCTGCCCAGACGGGCACCTGCGGCTGTGGGAATACCGCCGCCCAGCCGGTGGCCCAGACCTGCGGCTGCGGCAACAGCGGTACCTCGAACAACCAGGGCTGCACCAGCCAGGCCAATACCAATCAGGGGTGCAGCTGCGGCTGCAGCGGGAACAGCCAGAATGTGCCCATGCCCATCGCCTACGGGCAGGAGGGCGTGGGCGGCTTCAACACCGGCAACGGGGCTGGCCTGCCCGGCGGTCTTCCAGTGGGTGTCAACAACACGGCTGCTGCAACGGCCGCCTACGGGACCAACTATCCGGTGGTGTGCCAGCCCATGTGCTGCACCTGTACCCCCTGCGGCAATCCCGGGGGCTGCGTGCCGTCCTATCCCGTCTATCCGCCGGTGAACCCCCAGCCCCTGCCGGTGGATGAGGGCTGCTGCTGCAAGAAGTCCTTTCAGTCTGCGCTGAGCCTGCTGTGCAACCCGGCGCTCTCCAACCTGCTGAACTTCGATGCCGCGGCCTTTATCACCCACACCTATATCGCGGGCCTCCCGGAGGCCCCGGCGCCCACGCCCCAGACGGCCATTACCGTGGCCGCCGAGGCCGATGACAACCTGGGCGGCACCCTGGCCGGCAGCCTTCGGCGGATCACCCCCTGCAACGGGGACCTTCTGGAGATCTCCGGCGGGCTCACCATGGCGGGGGCTACAGAACCCACCGGCATCACCGCCACCCAGGTGCCCATCTGCAGCCTGGTGGCCATCGCCATCGACCTCGCCGAGCCAGTGGCTGTGGGAGACATCTCCCCGGCGGCGGTCCAGGCCCAGAACCTCCGGTTGATTCAGCAGATCCTGTCTCAGACCTCCGGCAGCCCCACCACCTGTGCCCTTGCGGTGCAAAACGGCAACTGCGGGTGCAATTGCAACTGCAGCTGCGGCTGCAACAACGGCTGCGCCCCGGACGATGCCGAGTGCTGCTGCAGCAACGGGCTGATGAACGCCCTTGCCCGGAACAACCTGAGCCGCCGGGTCTCCCTGGTGGCCGGCCCGCTCCAGCTGAACGGGGTGACCCTCATCGGCAACGTGGGCAGCGTGCTCATGCTCTCCAACGAGTTAGACAACCGCATCTACTTTGTGTGCGTCAACGAGGTGGAATACCTCTTCTGAGAGATGGGGGCGGCTTCGGCCGCCCCTCTGCCTTGGGAAAACCGTGGACAAACCCGCCGGCGGGGTGTATGATGGGGACAGAGGGAGATTTCCTGAGGGGAGGTGCGGGTATGGCGGACAGGGTGATTCTCCATTGTGACTGCAACAGCTTTTTCTGCTCGGTGGAGCTGCTCTCCCGGCCGGACCTCCGCACCCGTCCCACGGCGGTGTGCGGCGATCCCAAGAGCCGCCACGGCATCATCCTGGCCAAGAACGAGCCCGCCAAGGCCAAAGGGGTGAAGACGGCGGAGACCATCTGGCAGGCCAAGCAGAAGTGCCCGGACCTGGTGCTGTTGCCGCCCCACCACGACCTCTACCGCCAGTACTCCCGTAAGGTGAGCGCCGTCTACGACCGCTTCACCGATCTGGTGGAGCCCTTCAGTCTGGACGAGTGCTACCTGGATGTGACGGGCACTCTGCACCTCTTCGGCGGGGACCCCAAGGGCATGGCGGACCAGATTCGCAATACCGTGCGGGAGGAGACGGGGCTCACCATCTCCGTTGGGGTGTCTTTCAACAAGGTCTTTGCCAAACTGGGATCGGATTACAAAAAGCCGGACGCCACCACGGTGATCAGCCGGGACAACTACAAGGACATCGTCTGGCCCCTGCCCGTGACGGACCTGCTGTTTGTGGGCAAGGCAGCCCAGAAGATCCTGCACCAGTACGGGGTGGAGACCATCGGGGACCTGGCTGCCTTTCAGCCGGACGCCCTTTCTGTGATTCTGGGGCGGCAGGGGAGGACCCTGTGGGAGTACGCCAACGGGCTGGAGTGCTCTCCCGTGGCCCCGGCGGGACAGTACACCCCGCCCAAGTCTGTGGGCAACGGAGAGACCTTCGACCACGACCTCACGGATGAGGAGGAGATCCGCCGGGCGGTTGGACTGCTGGCAGACGAAGTGGCGGTGCGGCTTCGCAGGCACCACCGGAAGGCCAACACCCTCCAGGTGACCATCCGGGATCCCAACCTCCGGGACATCTGCCGCCAGAAGCCGCTGCCGGCGTCTGTGAACACGGCGAGAGAGCTCTTTCGGGCCGCCATGGACATCCTGGGGGAGCACTGGAAGAAAGGTGCTCCCATCCGCTCTATCACCCTCACGGCACAGAACCTGATCCCCGAGGACGAGGCGGTGGAGCAGCTGGGCCTCTTTGCCCCGGAGGAGCCGGTCCAGCGGGACAAGGTGGAAAAGCTGGAGCGCACCATGGATGCCATCCGGAATCGTTTCGGGGCGGGGGCGCTGCGCACTGCATCCCAGGTGCAGAAGATGCCAAAGGACCCGGAAGTGCCTTCGGAAGGGCAGAATCCCGGATGAGCGGCGGCAGTGGTCGATTTCCACAAGAAAGATCTGGCGTGCAGCGGTATAATTGGAAGAAAAAGGCTGAAAAATAGTTGTTGACAAACCGCCCGGCAGGGTTTATAATGCGCTGCGTTGACGGGACATCCCGGAGACATGCGGATATGCTGGAACTGGTAGACTGGCTAGCTTGAGGTGCTAGTGGGCCATGCCCGTGCGGGTTCGAGTCCCGCTATCCGCACCAAACCTCAATAATCCGAACCTGTTTCCTGTGGGAGATAGGTTCGGATTATTGCTTTTCTTCGACCGATAAGACAACCCATTTCCGCAACGGGGTCGTCAAGCGCCTCGAATCCAAACCACAAGGGCCGTGAAAGCCTATCTGATCAACAACGCGCCTTGGACTATGCCGACCTGATCCTGACGGCGACCCGGTAGCATACCGGAAAGCGGCCACCGAGTATAAGCCGTTTGAAAGCTGAAAAAGTGGTGCGGGTATCCCCGTCATCGTCCTGTATGCCAAGACCGATGTGGACAGCAAGGTGTTCCTGATGCTGTCCGAGGTGGCGAACTACGTCACCAAGCCCTTTGACAGCCGGGAACTGCTGGCCCGCGGCGCCGCCCTGCGGAAGTCCGCCCCGGCGAGGGACATTCCTTTGACCTGGGGCCCCATCCGCCTGGACCACGCCGCCCGGCAGGTTTTCGTGGAGGAAACGGAGTTGCGCCTCACCAGCACCGAGTACGCCATCCTCCGCCTGCTCATGGCCAATCCCTCTCAGGTGGTCACCAAGTCCCTGCTGCTGGAGCAGGTGACCACCGACACCCCCCGACTGCACCGAGAGTTTCCTCAAGACCCACATGAACAATTTGCGGAGAAAGCTCCGGGAAACCGGGACGGGAGACCACATCGAGGCGGTATGGGGTATCGGCTTCAAGTTAAAAGAAAGTTAATAATCTTGACTAAATCTAAACTGTTTTCTGAACCGTTTTCTTAACTGTTTCCTGTTATCATGGGACCATCCAGCAAAGGAGGTCCAATTTATGACGCCTGTATTGACCACCAACGGCCTGACCAACCGGTACGGGAAGTTCACCGCTCTGGACGGCCTTACCATGACCGTGCCCAGAGGGGCCATCTACGGCGTGGACAGACGGGATAAGAAGATCACCAAGTACCGCCGGCGGATGGGAGCGGTGGTGGAGACCCCGTCCATCTACCTGGACATGTCCGCGGAAGACAACCTGAAGCAGCAGTACTGCATCCTGGGGCTTCCCGCCTTCAATGGAATTCAGGACCTCCTGGCCCTGGTGGGCCTGGAGGGCACGGGCAAGAAGAGGGCCCGAAACTTCTCCCTGGGCATGAAGCACCGGCTGGGCATCGCCGTGGCCCTGGCGGGGGATCCGGTCTTTCTGGTATTGGACGAGCCCATCAACAGCCAGTTGGTGGCGGCGAAGTCCCAACCCAATTCTTCCTACGTCCCGGAGGGGCCGGTGCGGGTCGTGCTCCAATTCCTGTACGACTTCCTCCCCGGCGGTCAGACCGGCCAGTATGCTACCACTGAGGCAGCGCGGCCGGTGATCCTGATTGCCTTTGATGGGGTGATTTTTGCCGCCACCGCCGCCGGAATGGTGTTGTTCCGGTGGAAGGACTTGAGTGAGGGGGCGGTAGTATGAGAAATCTGCTGTCCGCCAATTTGGCGAGGCTCTGGAAAAGCAGTGCGTTCTGGCTGGGATTCTTTGCATTGGCCGCTCTTTGCGCGATACAAAAGATCAGTGTCGTCTTGGATACTGTGGAAGTCCATCATCTAGAGGAGGCATTTTGGATACAGGCGGTCGGCATCGGCACAGTCCTCTCCGTTTTTATCAGCTT